>NZ_PDDM01000031.1 GCF_002914585.1 Pseudanabaena sp. BC1403 | reverse complement strand
GAAATTTTGGGCAAGGTTAAAACATCATGTCAGTAAGATTATAGGAAAATGTGAAAGTTTATGGGATGCCGTACAGCAAGCCTTCTGTCAATTGTCCTAACTATCCCTTTCTTTGCTATAAATGGAATTATAGAGCCATTCCTCAAAATAACTGAAATGCATAAGTTATTTATTTTTCATTCCTAAGTAACCCGTTTCAACGGGTTTGAGCTTTTAGTCCGCACTTGAGTGCAGGGCTACTGTGTAAGATCTGTAATACCAAAGCCCGCAATTACCAAGATTAAGACCCAAGCATCAATAATTTATTTGTAGGGGCAATTCATGAATTGCCCCTACAAATAAATTAAGGGTTTCCCGTTATTCTTCAATAGCAATTGTGGAAACTAATCGCAATAATTTGGGGATTTCTTCTGTCTCAGGGGCAAATTCTAACTGAGTTTCGCGGGTGGGCAAATATCCTGACTCCGCAAAAGAGATTAACATTCTCTGCAATGCAATCCATACTTCTGATTCAAATTCCCATTCATAGCGTGAGTTAGATCGACCTGCGATCGATCGCAAAGCCCAAAAGTAGCTATTACGGACGATTGAGCCCTGTTTGTTATACTTTGGCACATCCTCTCGATGAATAAATAGAACTTCGTTCTCAATCTTGGCGCGCATCTGCTCTCTTGTTTTAACTTGTATACTGCAATATATAGACAAACATGTTCCCAATTTTAGTACAACCATCCAGCACTAAAATCAGAAAAAGCTCATCATTAAATATATTATTATGCCCAGAACCGCCATTATCCAGCCCGATCAATCCTATAGTTTTGCAGATTATTTTAAACTGAACTTTGCATCACAAGATATCCTCGCGTATTTTGGCGTTATTCTCCAAAGGCAATCCTTGCAATTCCCCCGTTATGAATCCACACTAGATCGCCTGATCGATCTCAAAGCGCGCATCGAAGAAAGTCTACCCCGCCTAAGTCTCACAAGTGAAATAGCGCGACGAGAATTCCTAATTGCCCCAGTATTAACCGATGTACTCCACTACACCCAAGCCACCCTCAACATTGAATATCCCGTCGCCGTAAGTAACCAACTCAAAGGCTCCCTAGATTATCTTCTGCAAAATGACCAGACATTCCTTGTTGTTGAAGCTAAAAATGAAGACTTAGAAAGAGGCTTTGTACAACTTGCGATCGAAATGATCGCGATCGATCAATGGATTGAATCCGATCAACCAATCATATATGGCGCAATATCCACGGGAAATATTTGGCAATTTGGAAAATTCAACCGTCAAACCCGCTTAGTAACTCAAGATCTCAACCTCTTCCGTGTCCCCGCCGACCCAGACGATCTTCTACGCATCTTAGTCAAAATCCTTAGCAATTAATTATCATCCGTAATTCTTAAATCATAAATATTGACAAAACTCCTTCCAGTCAAGCCTTACCTGCTGGCTATATGCTTTAGCATATTCCATCACCTCAGTTTTCCATTTGGTTTTACTCGCAAAATCAATTAACTGATCAACGATCGCAGAGCCTTGTCTACCACTACTACGTAAATGCGACCAAGCTACCACTTGACCCAATGATTGCATTAACACTTCAGAATGTGGCAATTTATCATCCCATTTCTCGATCTTTAAATGGTCAGTTGGACTTTGAGTTGACTGAAGTCCTCTCAACACAAATGAATCTTTACCAATAGTCACAGAATGCAGAAAAGCAATAGGAATTGCTTGTAATCGCTTTTGAATTGAAACAATGCGATCGCCTTCACTTTCCCATTTTGGTTGCGCCCATTCGTTATAGGCTGCAAGTGATGAAGGTAGAGCCCTTTTAAGATCGAGGAGATAATTACCATCGGGGGAACCTTTACCTTCCACCAACAAAACATAACGCTCAATCCCTAAACTTCCCTTGCCAGCAATGCGTTGCGCTACATCCAATAATTTAAAGAACTTAGGGTTTGGCTGTTCAGCGGCAAAGACTTCCATAAAACTTATCACTTTCTGTTTTTGCTGATCAGATATCGGTTTCGCCTTTTTGAAATCAATTTTTAGCGATCGCTTTTGCGTTTCTTTATCTAAAACAGTACGTTCCTCTAATAGCTCTCTGCGCTTGACCTGATTTTTGCGCGCTAGCAAATCTTCGATCACAGGAGGAGCCATATCTTCACCCATCCAATAAGCTTTGCCCTCAGAGATGGTCTGAATATATGAATTGAGGAATTTCTGGCAGAGTTTTTCTGCAACTTGTAAACCAACCGAATAGGTTTCAGTAGACACAAAAATGCTAGTCAACAAACGCGCAATTTCCCAAGTACAGGGAGCAAGTACAGCTTCATCAAAATCATTGATATCAAAATAAACGTGACGATTATCCGCTTTATAATTCCCAAAATTCTCTACATGCAGATCGCCACAAATCCAGACAAGAGGAGCCTTTCTAAACCATGACTTAATTGGTAAATCCTCATAAAAAAGATGACAGGTAGATCGAAAAAAGATAAAGGGATTTTCTTTGTCTTCACGCATATACTCATATTTCGCTTTAAGCAAATCAGGATCTCGCGGTTGATTGAGATTAAATTGATAAATGCGATCGCGAATATTTCGATTTGCCATAAAAATCCCCTCAAATTAATATAAAGTGGCGCTAGCGCCACTTTATATTAATTTACTTTACTGATTCCCGTATATACGTTCTCATTTACTAAACCCAACCAAGGATCACTAGCAGGTGTCAGAAACAATTGATCATAAACTCGACGATTAAGGGAGTTTAGAGCCAGCGAATTGCCGTTGAGATTTTCATTTCCAATAAATTCACCATTAGCAAACCAACTGTGAATCTGCGCATGAAATACATATTCGTTACGAACCGTATCTTGCGCGATCGCTCTTTCAAAACTATTGACCACTGTTGTCATCGATGCACTCGGCGACAACTTACGTTCCATTAGCTTTAGACTGCCTTGATCGAGATATACCCGATTTTGAAAAAGCCTTGCTAATCTTGCCCAATTGGCATCACTGAGCTTAGCAAATGGCGAAGGTGGAATAACTTCAGAGATAGGCGCACTAGGTGTGCGAGTTAGGGTTGGCATCTCGACTGCCATTTTGCCAAAAGTCAAACGACTTGCAATCGTTGCATCAACATTTGCGGGAGTCCGTATCGCTATAGGTTCAAGTAACCGTTGTGCAGGTAAGTTTAAGCGCTTGAGATCTGATTGCCAGTTTCTTTCGATTTTGGCTAAGCGATCGCGATGATATTTCACCAAAACTTCGCGACGCAACTTTACATCATTGGTATTGTTAAGCAGTTTCTCTGCCCCTTCAGCATCTTTAAGATTTTCCATAAATGCTTGTGGGCTGTACAAACCTGGGATGGCATCAATTGGACGACCATCACTATCCAGAACATAGTGAATGCTGTTACCTGTAAGGGTTTGCTCCAGCTTACGACCATCCCCAAAATCAATCGTTACCTTAGGCACTGGACGCTCTGATTGCCAATGCAAAATAAAGCGATCGCGTAACAATTGCGATACTCCCGCATTAGGATAAAGAGCCGTGCGGAAAAATCGGCTATTAGCACAACTCAGCTCATCATTGAGATTGCCAAGCAGGCGCAAAGACAAAATCGGTTTGCCAGATTCTTTTGATGCAGTCTTAGCAGCTTCTAAATCTTTGTACCAATACAACCGCGATGCATCACAGTCCTTTTGCTGGCAAATTGCGTCTAAAGTTGCCCGTAATTGTGAATTATTAGGTAAATCTTTTTGATAAGCATTCCAAAATGCATCTACACCCACATTTTTAAATTCGCGTAACTTCGCGATCGCCTGCTGCGATGTTACTTGATCTTTGGAAGCTGCTTGTTGAACGAGGCTATCCAAACTCGGTTGCTCTGAGGCTCTAGCTATCTGTGGTGAAGAGATGACAGAGATAGCGATCGCGCCCAAACTAAATAAAGCGAAACATGAATTAGCCAGCGTTTTGTTCCCAAGCATTATAAAATCTCCCTAATCGCAATTTAGGCTTAAACTTAACCCTGCTAGACATAGTTATTGCTCATATTGTTCCTAGCAAAAATAAATTTTTATGCAGCGAAATACTTTCAAACCCAAGAAAGTAGTAGCAGCGCAAAGCACCGCCACTCCTTTCTTGGGTTTGACTTTCTGATTTTGTGTTCTCACATTACTTGCAACGATCCCCGCAAAGATAGACAATGTTTGCATTCAGAAAAAATATGCAAATAAAAAAGCCAAGATAATCCGAAGAATTTATGAAAAACGTACTGGCTATCATTCTGGGCGGTGGACAGGGAAGCCGACTATATCCCCTCACTAAGACACGCGCTAAGCCCGCCGTCCCCGTAGCAGGCAAATATCGACTGATCGACATTCCTGTGAGTAACTGCATTAACTCAGGCATTGAAAAAATTTATATCCTGACACAGTTTAACTCCGCATCGCTTAATCGACATGTCAATCAAGCCTATCGACCTGCCTCCTATTCTGATGGTTTTGTGGAAATTTTAGCAGCCCAGCAGACCCCTGATAGTCCAGACTGGTTTCAAGGCACAGCCGATGCAGTTCGCCGCTATGCATGGCTTTTAGAATCTTGGGATGTCAGTGAATACTTGATCCTATCTGGCGATCATCTTTACAACATGGACTACGAAAAATTCGTCCAACATCACCGCGAAACTGGAGCAGATATTACCCTATCCGTATTGCCTGTCGATCAGAAAAAAGCATCAGCTTTTGGCTTGCTCAAAACCGATAGCACTGGCAAAGTGATTAATTTCCTCGAAAAGCCTAAAGGTGAAGCACTGGAGGGAATGCGTGTTGATACAACTAAACTTGGCTTAGATCAGGCCTCAGCGATCGCGAATCCTTTCATCGCTTCGATGGGAATCTATGTATTTAACAAGCAGGCTATGTTAAAACTGCTCAGCGAAAATCCTGAACATACAGATTTTGGCAAAGAAATTATTCCTGATGCAATTCACAATTTGAATGTTCAGGCTTACTTATATAAGGGATATTGGGAAGATATTGGAACCATCGAGTCCTTCTATCAAGCTAATCTAGATTTGACTCGTCATCCTTCCACTGGCTTTAATTTCTACGAGACTAAAAAACCGATCTACACCCGCGCTCGTTATTTGCCACCCAGCAAAGTTCATGACTGTAAGGTAAAAGATTCAATCATCGGTGAAGGATGTCTCCTTAACAAATCGACTGTCACCAATTCGGTCGTCGGTATTCGGATGCATATTGATGCTAATTGCACTATCGAAGATACTCTCTTAATGGGTTGTGATTTCTATCAGCCTCAAGAAGAGCGTGAGACAGATCTCGAAACCAATAAAGTCCCAATGGGAATTGGCGAAAATACAATTATTCGTCATGCAATCATCGACAAGAATGCTCGTATTGGCAAAAATGTACAGATCATCAACAAAGATCGTGTCCAAGATGTAAATCGTGAAGAGCAGGGCTATTGCATCTGTAATGGCATTGTCGTCGTCGTCAAAAACGCAATAATTCCCGATAACACCATTATCTAAATCTAAAAAAGAATCGGCACTTTGTGCCGATTCTTTTTTAGGACAAAAAAGCCTTGCTTTGCAAGGCTTTTTTTGTTTATACAGAGGGCTTTTGTTTGTGCCATTCCGTTGATTGCTCGTAGCCATAAGCAACTTGCAGCAACACATCTTCCCTTAATACATTGGAAATCATTTGCAACCCGATCGGCATTCCCTTTGAGTCAAAACCACAGGGAATGCTAATTCCTGGTAAACCCGCCAGATTTACAGGAATTGTCATCAGATCCGACAGATACATCCCCAGAGGATCTTCAGTTTTACTACCTGCCTTAAAAGCAGTAGTTGGTGCAGTTGGACAAACCAAAACATCCACTTGCTCAAAGGCTTTTTGGAAATCTTGAACGATTAAAGTCCTAACTTTCTGAGCTTTCAGATAATAGGCATCATAGTAGCCAGCAGATAGGACATATGTACCAATCATGATCCGTCGCTTTACTTCAGCACCAAACCCTTGTTCGCGGGTATTTTCATACATGCTCAGCAAGTTCTCAGCATTCTCGTCACGGAAGCCATACTTCACACCATCATATCGGGCGAGGTTGGCGGATGCTTCTGAGGGCGCGATGATGTAATAGGTGGGGAGTCCATAGCGAAATCGAGGACAGGAAATTTCATAGACTTCTGCGCCCATGCTCTCGAAATGCGCGATCGCCTTCCTCACAGCAACTTCAACTTCACTATCTAAGCCTTCGCCAAAGGTTTCGGTAATTACACCGACTTTTTTGCCCTTGAGTGATTGAGTTAAATTTGGTGTTAACAAAGCAGCATAGTCAGGAACTGTGACGTTAATGCTGGTGGAATCCTTGGGATCGTAGCCTGCGATCGCGCCCAAAAATATCGCCGCATCTTCAACGGTATTTGCAAAAGGGCCTATTTGATCTAGAGACGAAGCAAAAGCAACTAACCCAAATCGTGAAACTAATCCGTAAGTCGGCTTTAGCCCAACTACCCCACAATATGAAGCTGGCTGACGAATCGATCCACCAGTATCTGAACCTGTGGCAATTACACATTCACCGCTAGAGACGGCAGCAGCAGAACCACCCGATGAACCACCAGGGACATACTCTGTATTCCAAGGATTAGCGGTGAGGGCGATCGCTGAGTTTTCGGTGGAGCTACCCATCGCAAACTCATCAAGGTTAGTTTTACCAACCATTACGGCTCCAGCCGATCGCAGTTTTGCTGTAATTGTCGCTTCGTAGGGTGGGACAAAATTTTTCAGCATTTTAGAGCCGCAAGTGGTGGGCATTCCCTTGACGCACATATTGTCCTTCATGCCAAGCGGCACACCTGCAAGTGCTGGTAAATTTTCGCCTGAGGCGATCGCAGCATCGATGACTTTGGCTTGAGCGATCGCCACTTCTGGCGTAACAGTCACAAAACTATGTAATTTCGGCTCTAACCGATCAATGCGATCTAAAAACTCTTGAGCAATTTCAGTTGCTGATCGCTCTTTATTGATTAAGGTCTGACGAATTTGGGCGATCGAAAGCATAAAGAATCTAGTACGTTAGTTGGCAGAATTTTAAGTATATAGCGAAAAAGTAGAGAGGGCATCAAGCAGCATCTCTACTTTTTCGCTATAGCTTTTGGAACAAAAACAAATAATTTTCTGGACAAGTGCGGAGAAAGCAAATACAATATATCCGCAAATTAAGGTACGTTCGCACCGCTTGGAGGTCATTATTCCTGAACCGCTAACCCTGACTGTGAGTTTACGAGGCAGCCGCGAAGTCAAGGACACCTATCAATTGATCCGCCTCACAGGTCTTCTGGACGCTTTCTCTGAGCCAGCTTTTAAAAAAGTTATTGGCAAATGCGTCGATGATGGGCCTTTTAACGTGATTTTAGATCTGTCAACCATTGATTTTGTCGATAGCTCTGGGCTTGGGGTTTTAGTGCAAATGGCAAAAAAAACTCAAACTTTGAGTGGAACGCTCCAAATTATTACCAATGCTAGAGTCACGCAAACAGTCAAACTGGTTCGATTAGATCAGTTTCTGTCACTTCAGACATCTATTGATGCCGCGCTTGCAAAGCTCGATCAACCTAAAAAAGACTAAGTTAACAGGCGGTAAAACAAGCAAACAAGCCAAAATCCCGATCAAGCTCAAAAAGTATAGGCACTCAATTTAAACTTGACTATAATTTTGTATGCTTCAAAGATTTAGAAAGTGAAGGGGGCAAATATTCTGAATTTGATGTAAACATCAAAATGAAATTGATCACCTAAATGAACTTGATATAGATTAAATCCCTGATATTGACTCCAAATCTTTTGCAAAAATGAATCTTTGCTGTTTTTTTGCAAAAGATTTGTTTGTTTGGCCACCATATACAGACATCGAAACACAGCAGTTTTCGATCAAAAGAACCAATAATTTTAAAAAGAGTTACAAAGAAACACTTTTTAAAATTATTATTTCTGAGCTGCGCGCAAAGCACTGTAATACCAATAGTTGCGACACTCGATTATTAGAGGCAGCCATAAAAACCTATTCTCAGTAATTGACAGTCCTGCTATGATGTTTCTAAGACAAGATTTATATACATTGATGGGCAAGCATAGCTTGCCCATCAATGTCTGAAGCAAACGTAAATGTTAAATGTCTGATAGATACCTAAATATTTTGTCAACACCCAACAAAAGCAATCAAATTATTCTGTAATGGCATTATCCTGTAATGTCTCTTAGCCCAATCGTTGAAAATATCGCTGAGATCCCAGCCTCTGCTCTAGCCTATATTGGCGATGCTGTGTATGAGATGCAAATGCGGCTTCATTATTTACTGCCGCCACGCACAGCCAAACAATATCACCAGCTTGTCGTTAGTCAAGTTAGAGCCGAGCAACAAGCAAAACTTCTCGAAAAACTTGATCTCTCAGATTCTGAGTCAGATCTAGTAAGACGCGGTCGCAATTCAGCAGGATCTGCCCCACGTAAAGTTGATCCCAAGATTTACCAAAGTGCTACAGGATTTGAAGCTTTGATTGGTTATCTTTACTTAACCGATCGCAATCGCCTCGACCAAATTTTTACACAGCTACTTAGCCACATCGACCCCCCAGCGCCGCCATGACAACGCAACCTAGACTAAAATCCAAATCCGACAAGAATTCCGATAGAGACGGAGATAGAAGCTACGAAAAACGCTCCGACAAGTCTTTTGATAAATATTCTGACAAACGTTCTGATAATCGCTCTGATAGCCGATCCGATCGCAGCACTGGCAAATATACCGATAAACGCACTGACAATCGCTCTGATAGTCGATCTGATAGTCGTCCAGAGAGAGCTGACAGATCCTTTGACAAGCCCTACAAATCTGAGCAGCCTTATAAGTCATCAGATAGAAATTTTGATAAACGCTCTGATAGTCGTACTGACTCTAAATATTCTGGTAAATCAGACAAGTACTCAGATCGTCGTCCTGAGAAAAGTTTTGACAAGCCCTTTGAAAAACGTTCTGACTCATCTGCTGAGCCAAGATTTGAACGTAAGTTTGACAAGCCCATAGGCAAAAAGTTTGGCGATAAATTCGCTGAGAAGAAATTTGGCGATAAAAAATTCGGTGACAAGAAGTTCGGCGACAAGAAATTCGGCGACAAAAAATTTGGTGACAAGAAATTCGGTGACAAGAAGTTTGAACGGAGCGATCGCCCTGAGCGTTCTGATCGGGGCACTGATCGTAATTTTGGGGATCGTGATTTCGGCGATCGCAAATTTGATCGCGATCGTAATTTTGGGGATCGCGATCGCGCAGCTATTCCTAATTTTGAACGCCGCTCTCTGCCGCCCGTCTCACGTAATGTCGATCCCGATGGCGAACTAGGAATTACTGCACCAGTTCATAATCCCGAAAATCCTGACATCGTTTATGGTCGTCATGCAGTTGAGGCAGTCCTAAATAGCGATCGCAGCATTAACCGCGTATGGGTTACTGCTCGACTGCGTTATGCACCAGACTTCTTGCCCTTGATTGACGAAGCTAAGGCAGCAGGAGCAGTGGTCGATGAAGTTGATAATACAAGACTTGATCGCATCACTGACAATGGCAGACATCAAGGTATCGCTATTCAGGTTTCCGCTTATGAATATGCCGACCTTGACGAATTAATTGCTAGCGCTAAAGAAAAATCGGCTCAGCCAGTTATTGTCATCGCTGACGGAATCACCGATCCCCATAATTTAGGGGCGATCATTCGCAGTGCTGCTGCCCTCGGCGCACATGCCCTAGTCATTCCTCAACGTCGTGCAGCAGGAATCACCGCCACTGTTGCAAAAGTTGCAGCAGGCACATTGGAAATCTTGCCAGTCGCCCGTGTGGTTAATCTCAATCGCGCCCTTGAGAAAATCAAGGAAGCAGGTTTCTGGGTTTATGGAACTATGGCAGGTGCAAGCGAAGCAATTCACAAAGCCAAATTCTCTGGCGCGATCGCCTTGGTCATCGGTGCAGAAGATGAAGGTTTGAGTCTGTCAGTGCAAAAAAATTGTGACTTCTTGGTATCTATACCTTTAGAAGGAAAAGTGGAAAGCTTGAATGCATCAGTTGCCACAGGAATGGCGCTGTACGAGATTTTTAGACAACGTTGGGTTAATACGTTAAACCTGAACAATTTGTCTTGAAGTCATGTTTTAAGTTATATAAAGATATAGGAAGAAAACTTTAACTTTGAAGCTTTCTCATTCACCTAAACCATTCACTTTAACTACGAAAATCATGGGTGGTAACTTGTTTAAGAACATTTTTACATCAATTCTCGAAACTGTTGGGTTAGCTGTGTGGATCGAAATTGTTACTGATTCACCACATTGCACATACTACTTTGGGCCTTTTACAAGTGAATCCGAAGCTGAATCTGCAAAACTTGGTTTTATCGAAGATCTTGAAGCAGAAGGTTCTAAAGGACTTTCTGTAATGGTTAAGCGGTGCAAACCTGAAAAGCTGACCATTTATGATGATTCACTGGATTTTAAGCTTGACCGTTTCTTTGCATTTAGCGGTCAGACTCTGTAATCACT
Source organism: Pseudanabaena sp. BC1403 (assembly GCF_002914585.1). Classification (NCBI taxonomy): domain Bacteria; kingdom Bacillati; phylum Cyanobacteriota; class Cyanophyceae; order Pseudanabaenales; family Pseudanabaenaceae; genus Pseudanabaena; species Pseudanabaena sp. BC1403. Next base: position 49,985 of record NZ_PDDM01000031.1, on the reverse strand, counting down.
AAACTGATAATGAATTGAGGGGCTGAAGCCCCTAATTTTTTGTGAGATAAATGCATAATAAATATCTATGAGAGATTTATAAATTTTTTAAACGAACATATGTTATTTGGACTTGGCAAAAAGTTAACTCTTCCCACTGCATCAGATGCTCTTGCGGGAAGATCTTCGGCAATTCCCACCGCATCACATCATTTCGTAAATGGTAATGCGCTGAAACCACCTTTCCCTGAAGGTATGGAAACTGCTGTTTTTGGCTTAGGGTGTTTTTGGGGGGCAGAACGTAAGTTTTGGCAGCAAAAAGGTATTTATGTTACTGCTGTTGGTTATGCAGCGGGCTTAACACCTAATCCGACTTATGAAGAAGTTTGTTCGGGCATGACTGGACACAATGAGGTTGTGCTGGTTGTGTACGATCCCAAAGTGATTAGTTATGCTGATTTACTCAAGGTTTTTTGGGAATCTCATAATCCTACGCAAGGAATGCAACAGGGCAACGATAAAGGAACCCAGTATCGTTCAGGCATCTATGTGTACAACGATGCCCAAAGAAAACTCGCTGAGGACTCGCGCGAAGTTTATCAGGATGCTCTAAAAGCTTCAGGGATGAAGCAGGGCATTACGACGGAAATTCGTGATGCTGGGGAGTTTTATTACGCTGAGGGCTACCATCAACAATATCTCGCCAAGAATCCTGGTGGTTATTGCGGGCTAGGCGGTACAAATGTTTGTTACCCTCCTGTTGCAGTTTAAAAAAAAGGGAAGGCATCGCAAAGCGATGCCTTCCCTTTTTTAATTGATGCGTCGCCGCATCAATTATTCGCAATAGCACTAATTACCATTGCCGCAAGTTTACTTGCTGCTCCCGCTTCACCACATACTTTTTTTAAGCGATCGCGCATTTTTGCTAACTCTTCGGGGCGATCTAGATAAAACAAAATTTCGGTAGCAACTTGAGTCGGAATGAGCTTTCCTAATAGCTCAGGGACGATCGCTTCACCAGCCCAGATATTTGGCCAAGCTAGTAATTGACCTTTTTTTTGAATTTGCGCCATTAGAACTGAGTTAATTAAAATTCCTAGAACTTTGCCTAGAATTGGTGCAGATGCAAGTATCCCCAGCAATCCATCCCATCCCACTTTGGTGTCCGCAAAATTGGTTGGTAAAAGAACTAGCATCGGCTGATTGAGCGCAGCTAGTTCAGCAGTATTAGCACCGACAGTGGTAATGCAAAGTTGACTGCTTTTAATAAGGTTATGGGCAGGAAATTCGCGATAAATATTAATTACAGTGCCTTTGGCAGTCACCAAATTCCCTTCAAAGATATCTGCCGTTGCACCATCACTGTCGGCAGTTGGAAAGCTAGTTTGAGTGTATTGAGCTAGAGTTTCAGGAGTAGTCGTTGGGGCAAGGACGATCGCTAATTCCAGCTCGGGGCGTTTTTGCTTGAGAATATCAGCGATCGCAACAACTAGAGGCGCACCAACCTGTAATTTGTGCCCTTTGGAACCAGGCATAAAGCAAATTCTGTTAGCAGGTAATGAGGTGCTTAATGCCTCTTGATTTGATTGATCAATCATCAAATCTCCGATTACTGTTGCTTTTGCTCGAAATTCTGTTGGGATCTTATCGAAAACTGCCTGATTGCGAACTGCAAACAAATCTGCCCAGCGATACCATCGGGCTTCCCATTCTGCATAAATCAAAGTTTTGTAGCCAAGGCGCTTCGCGATCGCTACTGCAAAAAACTGATCTCCACCCAAAAAAATTACGATCCCCTTTTTCGCCCATTCCCAGTTAGGGGTTTTGCCCCACAATAAAAAATCAAAAAACTGATCCTGCGACAATACACGATCTACATTCGGAAAACTTTGGGCGAGTTGTGCTTCTCGTCCACTGGCATTCTGGCAAGGCGAGAGCGCAATCGAGATGCGAGCTTGTTGAGGGTTGAGTAAGTCTGACTGCGATCGCATTGCTATTTCTAAAGCTTTCAAAAAAGGAAACACCCATGTCGTTAACTCCCCAGGAGCATTCGACAGAATTAAAATATCTGTGGAAATATCCTTGGTTTGAGGAATGTTAGCCATTGTCAGTAAACCCATAAAGTAGACAGAAAAGTTCTCGCTTTCTCTACTTTATGGGTTTATTGACAGAAATTGAAACGTCGGGATCGAATTCACGATAAAATTATGCACTCATAATCAAGTTAAATTAAGAGCTAGTAACTCAGTTTTTTACCCAAATTTTTATAAACGTCACGCATGTGGATTTAAGTAGTTTATTTGATACGCCAAAGCCCGTAATTGGGGTCATCCATCTTTTGCCGTTGCCTACTTCGCCGCGTTGGGGGAGCAGCCTTAAAGAGGTCATTGATCGTGCTGAGCAGGAAGCTACAGCACTCGCCGCAGGCGGTGTACATGGAATTATCGTAGAAAATTTTTTTGATGCTCCATTTACTAAAGATCGCGTCGATCCTGCTGTGGTCAGTTCCATGAGCCTAGTTGTCCATCGCGTCAAACAGATGGTTGGCGTTCCTGTAGGCATCAATGTCTTAAGGAATGATGGTCATAGTGCCTTAGCGATCGCGTCCTGTGTTGGCGCTAAGTTTATTCGCGTCAATGTCCTGATGGGCGTAATGGCAACTGATCAAGGCATTATCGAAGGTGATGCTTACAAACTTTTGCGCTATCGCCGTGAACTCGGCTCAGATGTAAAAATCTTTGCAGATGTTTTGGTGAAGCACGCTCAACCGATTTCAGTTCCGCAGATTTCCGCTGCTGTTCACGATACGATTCATCGTGGACTTGCCGATGCGGTGATTTTGTCTGGATGGGCAACTGGGCAACCACCGACATCAGAAGATCTTCAGGAAGCGAAAATTGCCTGTGGTGATACACCCCTATTTGTTGGCTCTGGAGCAACATGGGATAATGTGCCGCAGTTAATGGAATATGCTGACGGTGTAATTGTCTCTAGTTCGCTCAAGCGTAATGGTCAGATTCAACAGGCGATCGATCCAATCAGGGTTAGCCGCTTTGTCGATGCTGTGCGATTAGATATTGCCAACAAAAAAAATCAGCATATTGCCGAAGAGCAAATATTGCGATCTCCGCCGATATCGATTGGATAAAATCTATAAAATAAAAGCTAGATGCGCATAACGTCTCTAGTTAAAAATCTATTTAGTAGGCAGGTACAAATTGTCAGGAACAGCTGCAAGAAAACGATCTGAGCCTTGGTTGCATCGGTGGTCGCGCCCTGCGATCGTCGCTTTGTCTCTATTTGGCTTTTCTCTGGTAACCTATTTGACCGTAACTCACTTCTTTGGTCAGAAAGTCGCGCTCTGCGATGTCCAAGGAAGTGGCTGTGACTTAGTGCTAAGTAGTGAATACGCCAAGATTTTTGGGATCCCTTTAACAATCTTTGGTGCTTTAGGCTATCTCACCATCGGACTGTTAGCGGGCTTGCCATTGCTCTTAAAAAAAGATGATCCCAAAGCTCAAGCGCAAATCAAGGAATTAGCTAATTTCTTGCTATTCATGGTGTCCTCGTCAACTTTTGTCTTTAGCGGCTACCTGATGTATCTCCTCTCATCGGGACAGATCGGTGGGCAGCCTCAGGTTTGTCTGTACTGCATATCCTCCGCCGTCACCATGACTACAATTTGGGTACTCACGGTATTTGGTAATGCCTGGAAAGATGTGGGCAATCTCTTCTTTACAGGCGCGATCGTTGCAATAGTTACGCTGACAGGAACTTTAGTTATTTATGGTAGCCAAGGTAAACTCTCGGCTCAGAACAATTCCTTTGCAGGACGTTTAGCTCAGCACTTGACCGCAACAAATGCCAAGATGTATGGCGCATATTGGTGTCCACATTGTTTAGATCAAAAGAAAAAGTTTGGTGAGGCACAAAAGTTAATTCCCTATGTGGAATGTGCTCCTAATGCTCCTAATGGGGTAAAGTCTCAAACTGCATTATGCGAACAAAAAGGAATTAAGGGATTTCCCACTTGGGAGATCAATGGCAAAATGCTTTCAGGTGAGAGATCTTTAGAAGAATTAGCAAATGAGTCTGGCTATACAGGCGATCGCAAATAAACAAAAAAGAGAGTGCTTTGCACTCTCTTTTTTTATAAGCCCCAATAATTTGCTCGTTCTTTGAGCCAGCCATTTCTTCGCCATTTCTCGACAATTTCAAAGACCCGATCACGTAAGTCTAGATGTTGTAAACCACGCGGCAATGCGATCGCCAAACTATGAACGGCCAAAGGTTGTCCAATGATGGCAAAATCAGGATGATCTTTTAGCCATTGCATGAGACTGGTGCGATCGCCAACAAAAGCCTTGACTTTGCCAGATTGCAGAGCCTCTAAGCCGTCAGAATAAGAACTTGCACCTATAATCGCTGCTTTGGAAAATTGAGATTGGATCGCGGCGATCGCTGAAGAATTTTTGAGAACGCCAATTGCTGAAGGCAGATTTAGATCTTGAGAAGTGATGCCACGCTTAGCGATCACGATCGTGCTGTCGGTGTAATAGGGTAAAGAAAAATCAACTAGGCGCGAACGATTTGTAGTGACCGTGATTTGGGCGATCGCTAAGTCAACTTGATTGTTTTGTAAGGCTGATAGACGATCGCGATTTTTTAAAGGAACGAATTCAACTGGGAAATTAAGCTCTTTTGCTAATTCACGCGCAATATCAATTTCTAGTCCTGCTAGGTTGCCACTGCGATCGCGAAATCCTAAGGGCGGCAAATTATCTTTGACTCCAATAATTAGCTTGCCCCGTTTTTTAATTTTATCGAGAGTATTTATTTCTGGGGTGATAGCTGAGTTTGTTTCTGCGGCGATCGCTAGATTTGCTTCATGAATTGGCTGAAGCAACTTGAAATGATTCCCTCCATCAAATAAGGAAATCATCGCGATCGTTGCCAAGGTAAAAGTCCTAATCTGATTCTTTGTCACACGACCTCCGTTAAGTCTCAAAAAAGAAAAAAGCGGCGCTAAGCGCCGCTTTTTTCTTTTTTGTTTTTAAACAATCGCTTTTGCTTTTTCCACGATAGCGGTAAAAGCATCAGGATCAAGAATCGCAATCTGAGAAAGCATCTTACGATTGATCTCAATATTAGATTTCTTCAGCAACCCTGCAAACTTGCTATAGCTCAAACCTTGTTGGCGAGCCGCAGCATTAATGCGGGTAATCCAGAGACTACGGAAATCACGCTTCTTCTTGCGGCGATCGCGGTAGGCATTACGAAGAGCTTTCATTACCTGCTGGTTAGCAGTGCGGAACAGCTTAGAGTGCGATCCGCGAAAGCCCTTGGCTAATTTCAGTACTTTGTTGCGGCGCTTCCTAGCTACGTTACCGCGTTTTACTCTCGTCATGGCAGTTCGTTAATTATCGTTAAAGTCGGTTATTTTCACTTCTAGCAATGTCTATCTCATCGATAGCAATCACTAGGCGTAAGGCATCATTGCACTTACTCTGTCATTATCAGTCTCATCAACTATAGCCATCTTACCCAATCTGCTCTTACGAACAGTTGGTTTATGCTCTAGTAGGTGATTGCGACCAGCGTGGCGGCGAGCAAACTTGCCGCTACCCGTCACCTTGAATCGCTTGGCGGCAGATTTACGAGTTTTGAGCTTAGGCACTTCTTTCTAGTCCAAATTTTTGACCTTTACGAGTGTACCATAAGCAAATGCAATATATTTCATTTAGTATAAAATTTCAGCAATTCTCCTTTTATAGCTATTGTTCAGTCATGCTTAGGACAACATAAAACCCAGTCATAGAGTTTGCGTTGCTTTGCAGTGAAAACTCTATGACTGGGTTTTATGTCCTGATACACTTGGCGACAGTTATCAAAACTGATTTTAAATTTTTCTACGTCGTAGACGCAGAAAAATTTAAAATCGAGTTCATTAGACCTCTATGGCACAAAACGCTCTTACAACCAATTTAAGTATGGAATCTAGCTCAGAAATTAAGACAAAACGCCGCGTGTTTATCAGTACAGGGGAAGTTTCAGGTGATTGGCATGGGGCGATTTTGATTGAGGCTCTGCGTGAACGGGCTGCCCTAAGAGGGATTGAATTAGAAATCGTCGGACTTGGTGGCGATCGCATGGCGGCGACTGGGATAAGGGTGCTAGGAAATACGGTTGGAATTGGTTCAATTGGGATAGTTGAAGCCTTGCCTTATATTTTGCCAACTCTTAAGGTGCAGCGAGATGCCAAACAATGGTTAAAAACTTCTCCGCCCGATGTGGTAGTGCTAATCGATTACATGATGCCCAATCAAAGTATGGGGCATTATGCTAAACACACGTTAAAGATTCCCGTCATCTATTACATCGCTCCTCAAGAATGGGTTTGGTCATATAACGACAAAAATACGAGGGCGATCGCTGATTTTACAGATAAGTTATTGGCAATTTTCCCGCAAGAAGCAATTTTTTACGAGAAGCAAGGCACAAATGTTCAATGGGTCGGACATCCATTTGTAGACCTAATGGCAAAGATTCCCGATCGCATGGAATCACGCAAGCAACTTGGTATCGCTGATGATGATTTGGTGGTGACTTTACTTCCAGCTTCTCGTACTCAAGAATTGAGATCGGTCATGCCGATTATTCTTGCCGCCGCTAAAATCATCCAAACCAAGTTGCCCCATGTCAAATTTTGGTTGCCACTATCTCTAGAGCGCTATCGCCCCGAAGTTGAGAAGTTGCTTGAGGAATATGATATCAAAGCCACAATTATTTCTGCAAAGTCTCAGATTGCTATTAGCGCGGCTGACTTGGTACTGAGCAAATCAGGAACTGTGAATTTAGAGACAGCTCTTCTCAATGTGCCGCAGGTTATTTTATATCGAGTCAGTGCGCTTACCGCTTGGATTGCGCTTAATATTCTGAAGCTAAAACTACCATTTATTTCACCAGTAAATTTAGTAAATATGGAATCAGTTGTGCCTGAATTTGTCCAAACTGATGCTATTCCCGAAGCGATCGCGGAATGTGCTTTAGACCTATTAATCAACCCTCAAGCAAGGCAAACTATGCTCGATGGATATACCAGAGTAAGAGAGAGTTTGGGCAAAGAAGGAGCGATTAACCGTGTTGCTGATTCAATTTTGGATTATCTATAAAATCGGGTTTGATGCAAGTTCGCCGACGGCGAACTTGCATCAAACCCGATTTTTATAATGACCAAAAGCAACACGAGCGATCCCTCTTAGGGACATAAGGAATGAAAATTATTTAAAACCAAAATTTGTTGGGGCGGGCTTCGCCCGCCCCAACAAATTTTGGTTTTAATTGCACAAGTTAATTAATTTTCATTCCTAAGTAGCTATTTTGTGTTTTTAAAACCATCACTTCTTGTTTTTTTACAGCAAGGGTTGAATTTGAGCGCAAAGCGTTGTAATTAGCGATCGCCGCGAATTAACAACAACTGCACAAGTTGAAGGGCTGCATAAATTGCAGTCGCCACATATGTCCATGCAGCAGCATTAAGCACCTTCCGAGCACCGATATTTTCGTCACCTTGGAGAATACCTAGCTCGTCAATTAGCTTCAAAGCTCGGCTAGAAGCATCAAACTCAACGGGTAAAGTGACGAGGTGAAATAGGATTGCGCTGGCAAACAAGGCAATGCCAATATTGATGAACACAACACTCAAACTGCCAAGCGAAGTCAGAAATAGTCCCGCCATCACCATCAAGGGGCCAAAGTTTGCGCCGATATTCGCTACTGGCACAAGAGATGCGCGGATATTCATAAATTGATAACCGCGTACATCTTGCAAAACGTGACCACATTCATGGGCTGCGATCGCAGCAGCAGCCAGTGAAGATGAGCCATACACTGATTCCGATAAGCGCACTGCCTTCGCAGAGGGATCGTAATGATCGGTCAGTTCTCCTGCTACTTGCTCTACAGTCACATCATGGATACCCATGCGTTGCAGGATGGTCTTAGCAACCTGTGCGCCTGTCATTCCAAGGCTAGATCGCATATCTGCAAATTTTTCGTAAGTTGCTTTGACTCGCTGCTGCGCCCAAAACATCAAGATCATCCCTGGGATGAGGATCAAATAGGATGGGTGAAAAAACATTTACTTTTCTCCTTCAGACATTTCTATGTATGATTATGCCCTTGCCGCTATAGTCTCTGGCGGTAGTGAAAACACTACTGATCTGGTTAGGAAAAACAGTTTGTAACATTTACCTATAGCAATGATTGAGTTAGACAAATCAAAACCCAAAAGAGCAATGGCGGCGCTTCGCGCCGCCATTGCTCTTTTGGGTTTTATGTCCTAAGCAAAGCTTACAGCGCTATATATAAATAAACTAATTAGAGACTGTCAAATGAAATAGCCATGAAAAAATTACGTCTGATTCTCCTCAGTTTGTCTATAATCTGGTTTGAAGGACAAGTAATGCAAGCGATCGCGGCCCCACAGCCTCGCCAAGAAGGGAATATAGCTCCTACAAATTTAATGACGAAAGTATCAAATCATCTCACTGTCAACGATCTTGAACAGAATCCTCTGCTCGGACAATTGGGGCAGCCTCTTGGTAAAATTATCACGATCGCAGGTGTCGTTCGCCAAGGAGAATTGGGTGCAAAAGCTAGCCCAAGAGAGGTGTTAAGCGTTGAATCTGTAAACGATCGCCCTCTCGCTCAGCCAGTAACCATCGAATTTAATCTGTTTATGACGGCACAGGTTGCCAAGCCTGTTTTAGGGCGATCGTTTAAATATGTGGGCTACGAAACAGGAGGATTTACGGGAGTTCCTCAAGAAGCATTCAAGTTCGTACCCGCCGTAGCGACTACTGATCATCGATTTAATACTTCTTTTCAAGTGCTGCAAGAAGAATTAGATGTTGTTAAAACAAAATCGGATTTGACTCGGTTCAACAATCGCCGTGTTCAAGTGATCGGTCGCTATGTATCGCACAGTAGCCCAGCACCCGCAATCACATCCAGCATAGATTTTAAGGGAACCTATACAACGGCGAATATTGTGCTAGAAGATGGAACGGAAATTCCAATTTACCCAACTTACTTTAAGCAGTCGTTGCGATCGCCTGCCGAAGTCAAAACCTATGATGGAAAAATAGTTAAAGTAGTTGGTCAGATTTCTCTTGATCGAGATCAAAAGCTAAATACCAATCAACAAACCACTCTGACAACGTTTGATGGAATCTGGCAATATACTCCCTTTCCACCGAAAGAATAGGTTTCTCAATGAATAATTAGTGTTGCGCGGCAAAGCCGCGCAACACTAATTATTCATTGAGAAAGAAGTAGTTATAGTCAGAATTAGGTGATTTACAAACTATTACTAATCAGAACAAAAGCCGACCAAAAATAAGGATGATTATAATTCACAGAACCTTCTTTAATATTGCGATTGATCATGCTCAATTGAGCTTCCCGTAGAGATGTAGAAATATCAATATTTGCCTTTCGCAAATTATTATAAAAAGCAGACATCAGTATTTGTGTACCATTATCAGAAACCTTCCACAGCGAGGCGATCGATGCTTTTGCACCTGCCCGATGGACTTGATACCCAAAGCCTAAAATCTCTGTACCTGTTCCTAAACTACCTAATCCTGTCTGACAAGCACTCAAAACTACGAGCTGCGTATCTTTTAGCTTTAAATCATTCACTTCTGCTAATGTGAGCTTACTGCCATCACCAAATAACAGATAGGATTCAAAAGGAATACCATTTTTAAATTCTGCATGGGTTGCCAAATGGATAATTGCATTACCTGCTGCTTTATCCCGAATCGCCTGACTCGTAAAATTCTGTTCAATGTATTTATTCGCTTTAGGAAAAGTTGATGCAATGTTCTCAACTTCTGTAACAGAAGATGGTAGTCCTACTAAACCAAATTTGATTTCTCCCATTTTCCCGCCAAATGCTCCCGCTAAAATGGTTAAGTCATTCAATGATTGGCGATCGCGATCTAGCAAACTGTAGGAAATGAGATTATTGATGCGATATCGTTCCACTAACCATTGTTTGCCATCGTAGAGTGTAGCGAGGGGAATATAACGCAAGATCCCATCAGGGGCGTAGAGAATAGTCGTAGCATTTGCTTGCTTGAGATCGGATTCAATCGGTTTGATGAGAAGCTCGTATAGCTTCTTTGCCGAGGTCTTGATGTCCTCAGAGCTAGGATCATTCAAGTCAGTACGAAAATCGGCGATCATCTCTTCTAGTTGGGGTTTAGCGATCGCTACCGTACGCGCCGTAGGAATAGAATTAGCAGCAAAAATTACTATTTCCAGACGATCTAGCAGCACCAATGGATAAATGAGAACCACTCCTTGCGGTAGCTTTTGTAAGTATTCAGGAGCCTTATTAATTTCCGATGGCGCGATCTGCTGTATCTGTTGAGTTAGCTCACGGTTCAGCAAGGGAATTTGCGCAAAGCTTGTCGTGGCTAACTGGCGACTAATTTTTGACTCAGGCTCTAAAATTCGCATTCCCTGTGCTGTGCGATCGTTCCCTTTAACATTTTGGAGATAATCTTCTAGTTCTTGGATTTTTAATAGATCGATGATTTGTAGAGCTTCCATTACTCGCCCTTGCTTGAGCAATAAATCCGCAAGGCTTCGATATGTACCTGCCACCGTTCCTAAAAAAGATCGCTGTTCCTCTTTGCTCAATCCGCGAATATCTTGGCGAATCGATTCTTGAATGTTGACCGATTGTTTGTAATACAGAATTGCAAGTTCAGGTTGTTCTAGATCCCCAAGCAATACGCCTAAGTTATTCAGAGCCCTTCCTTCGCCATTACGATCTTTAAGCTGACGGGCGATCGCTAAATCTTGCTGATAAAAGACGAATGCTTTTTCATACTTTCTTAATCGATTATAGGCAATGCCCAGACCAGAAGCAGCTTTCCCCTCAGAGGCAATGTCTCTAATGTTACGGGCTATGGCTAATTGTTGCTCAAGGAAAGCGATCGCCTGCTCGTATTGTCCTAACTGCCGATAACCATTGCCGATATTGCCAAGGGCTCTACCTTCTCCACTGCGATCCTTAAGACTGCGCAATATTTCTAAACCTTGTTTGTACAAAACAATTGCTTGGGGATATTGAGCCAAGTTGCTATAAGCAGTGCCCAGATTATTTAGCGCCCTAGCCTGTCCACTAAGATCTTGTAATTCGCGGGCGATCGCTAAATCCTGTTGATAGAGAGCGATCGCTTTTTCATACTGCCCCAACTCACGATAAGCAATTGCAAGTCCGCCTAGCGCTCTTCCTTCACCCGCGCGATCGCTAATCTCGCGAGTAATTGCCAATTGCTGCTGATGGAAGGCGATCGCTTTAGCATAATTTCCTAGCTCACGGTAAGCAATACCAAGATTTCCAAGGGCATTACCTTCATTTATACGGTCATTGAGTTGGTGCAGGATTTCTACAGCAGATTGATAAACTGCGATCGCTTGTTTGTACTGCCCTAGTTGAATGTAGTTCAGCCCTAAACTATCAAGGGCATAGGCTTCAGCCTGACGATCGTTTAGTTCACGAGAGATCGTCAAACGTTGCTGAAATAAAGGGACTGACTTCGCAAATTGACCGAGACTGTAGTAAGCAATGCCCAGATTATTCAATACCTTGCTTTCATTAGGACGGTCTTTGATTTCTTGATAAATCTGTAAAGCGCGTTGCCATGCTTGAAAGGCGGCTTCATACTGACCGCTTCGATATCGCTGAAGCCCTTGATTTAGCAATTGACCTGCTTGCGTTTTGCGATCGCTCTGCTCCTGCGCCCATAACCGATCGCATACCAATGCTTGCATAGGCAAGCTCGACAAAATAGTGATTAAAGCGATCGCAATCAACTTTCCATGCATAACATTGATCCTAATAAACCAAAAAGCACTACCCGAAGGCAGTGCTTTTTGAGATGGAATGATTTAAGAAATGCGCAGTAGCTCGACATCAAACATTAATGTCGCATTAGGAGGAATGACTCCACCTGCTCCACGAGCGCCATAACCGAGATCTGGGGGAATAATCAAGGTGTAGCGATCGCCAACACGCATAATCGATAAGCCTTCATCCCAGCCCTTGATCACTTGACCAACGCCAAGCTTGAACGAAAAAGGACTATTGCGATCGCGAGAACTATCGAACTTAGTACCATCTTCGAGCGTACCAGTGTAATGCACGATTACGGTATCGCCTTTTTTAGGAGTTGCACCTGTACCCGCAGTGATCACTTTATATTTGAGACCAGTGCCAGTTTCTTTGATTTCAGAATCACTCATACTAATTAAAGGTGCTGCTGCTATTTTTACTTCTGTTTGATTTGGTACACCTGTAGATGGTGCACCAGTGCTAGCAACTGCTGGCTGTCCGCCTGTAATTTGAGCAACTACAATGACTAGGACAGCAACTGCCATAATGCCAAAGCTAATCAAAATTCCTTTCAAGGTTACATTCTCCAATCAATTACGTGATGACTTAGCTTTTGGGATCTTACAGCGATTTTGCATTAAAAAAAAGAAGTCTGCAATGTAATTGTGTTGCGTGCGCTTTGCGCCCACAGCACAATTACTCAAAGTATAGACAACAAAAAAGAAGTCACTAAGTGACTTCTTTTTTTAGAGATGCCAGGAACGAGATTTGAACTCGTGACACGTGGATTTTCAGTCCACTGCTCTACCAACTGAGCTATCCCGGCGCTGTGCGTTTTTTGGCGCTTTACTAAGATAACACTGAGTGGGATTTTCAAGCAATAGAATTTTAAAAAAATTTCTAGAAATTTGTAATCTAGAAATTTGCAATATTTCTGTTGCCAACCTATCAGTACTTAAACCCCAAGAAGAGAATGGCGGCGCTTCGCGCCGCCATTCTCTTCTTGGGGTTATTTTGTCCTAATGCAAGTGGCTAAGACAAACCCAAAACTCAAACTAGAGTTGCGCCGCAACTCTAGTTTGAGTTTTGGGTTTGTCTTAACTTAAGTGGCTATAGTTAAGTAGCTAAGCACAATTAAATATAAAGCCCTAAAAGCTGTACCACCAGATAATCGCGTGGTACAGCTTTTAGGGCTTTATATCGTCAGAGAGGCGACGTGATACGTCGCCTCTCTGTTCTAGTTAGCACTTCGTGCCAACTTTGCTACGATCCAGTGACTAGCCAAACAACTGATCGCAAACCATCGCGCAGAGATTTAGCAGGATTCTCGGATTTAATATTTGAAGGAATCGACACAGGGTGCATCTCAATGCCACGACTGCCTAAAATAATCTTGCCAATCACAATAGCGCGGGGCATGTGAAACTCCGAAGTCAGTACATACACATCCGTAATTTTGCGCTGTTGAAGCTCAGTCACCATTACCGTAAAATTGGTGACCGTATCGACAGCACGATAATCTAAGTGAATGCGATCGCGTTTTACCCCTGCCTGATCAAACACATATTCAGCGTATTCCTCAGGACTACCTGAGGATACAAAAATCGGCAGCTGTGGGTGTTGTAAAGCAAACTGAGCAGCAAATTTTTCGCGGGTGGGAGATCCACCCAACACTAAAATCGCCTGTGGTTCTCTAGGCGCAGGACTGGAGCTGATTGGTGGTAAGCATGGCACTCCAAAAATCATGCATCCAGAGCCAATTAACCCAGTTAAAGCTGTCATAGAACTTTTGCTAGGGAATTGGTGAATCATCGTTATTAATGCGTTGCGAATCAGCAAAATATTATCTGCTTGATGGAACAATATGCAACAAGATATTTCCGTAGATTGTTAAGATGTTTACCCTTTTTGCAATTATCTTAACAATCTAAAAATCTAATTCGCGTCGGCCCTCGATCGCTTTAGCAAGAGTTACCTCATCTGCATATTCTAAATCACCACCCATCGGAATGCCAAAGGCAATTCGCGTAACTTTTGTAAAGGGTCTTAATAATCCGCCCACATATAAAGTCGTAGTTTCACCTTCGACGCTCGGTGCGATCGCCATAATCACCTCAGAGACTTTGTTGCCACTGACGCGCCGCACTAAGCTTTGGATATTCAGTTGATCAGGGCTAATCCCGTCCATAGGCGAGATTAGCCCCCCAAGTACGTGATATTTTCCACGATATTCGCGAGTTCTTTCAAGGGCAATCAGATCGCGGGAGTCCGCGACTACACAAATTAAGGCATTATCACGACTAGGGGTAGCACAAATTTCACAAATGGGTTCTGCCGAAAGATGTCCGCATATGGTGCAACTACCGACCTGTTGCTTTGCCTGAATTAATGCGTGAGCAAGAGCTTCAACCTCTTCTGTGGGGCGTTTGAGAATATGAAGCGATAAGCGTTGAGCCGTTTTCGCCCCAACACCTGGCAGGCGCTGCAATTGTTCGATGAGATTAGCTAAGGGTCGAGTATACAAAACAGCGAAGGCATGAAGTAACGTTAACAATTTTAACGTTACTTCATGCCTAAAACCAATTCACAAAAGTGTTGCAACACTTTCGTGAATTAAAAACCAAACCCAGTAAGGGTTTTAAAAACACAAAGTGGCTACGCCACTTTGTGTTTTGGTATAAAACCATAAGTGCCTGTGCCGAATAATGCCCCAACCCGTGAGGTTGCGCCCCTGCGGGGCGCAACCTCACGGGTTGGGGTTTGTAATTAATTATGCTCATCTACATAAAAGTAAATGGCGGCGCGAAGCGCCGCCATTTACTTTTATGAATTAGCTTTAGCAAAACGATTTTGTAAATCGTAAGCTTCTCTCTCCATGAGATTATTTTCGTACTTTTGCTTGGCTCGTTTATACTCCACAAAATATTGATAGCCAAATTGGTCTATCCCACCATTTTGAAAGCATTGACGCACATGTACCATTTCATGAGCTAAAACTGATAATTGTTTGGGATCTTCTGGCTTGTAATCATCTCGAAGATAAATGCGATCGCAATAGGTTTGGGCGATTGTCTCGACTTGACCAAAATGGACGACGACATTACCTAATATCCAACGATCCATCATTTGGGCGTTATAAATGACCTGCACACGATCAATGTAATCAATAAAATATCTCCTAAGGTAACGCTTCTGCACATTGTCTAAAGGTACAGCTTTGCCATTCTTAGAACGCATGGTTCTAGATGCTGCTTGATATGCGATCGATCCTGCCTGTCCCCAAGCCTCATCAGCTAGGCTCAATTTTGTTTCAGAGTCCGCAAAAAAGCTGACATCTGACATTCCTATGGTTGCGACTAATGCAAGGGACAGCAAAATTAGAAAGACTATTCTACGAAAGCTATTCATAATGCTTTACAGAGCTTTTAAGACTAAGTAAGACCGCACAAACGTAGCCTTATTTAGTCTTCTTGGGAGTTTTGATTTAGTTCGTTAGAAACAATCACGACAGTGATATTGTCGCGACCACCACGTAACTTAGCTGACTCGATTAGAGTTTGAGCTGCTTGTTGGCAGTTACGAATGCCCTTGAGATGGTGTGCAATTCGATCATCGCTGAGTTCTTCAGTCAAACCATCACTACAGATCAAGAAGCGATCGCCTGGTTGCCATTCGATTTCACGAGCCGTAGTTGATTTAACATCTTCACGGCCCAAACATTGCAACAACATATGTCGCCAAGGATGGCTTTTAGCTTCTTCAGGATTGACAACCCCTGTTTGAATTGCTCTAGCAATCCATGTATGGTCTTCACTGATTTGATCAAGCTTTGCACCACGTAATCGATATAACCGCGAATCACCAATATGAGAGTACCAAGGCTGATCGTCGCGAAAGAGTAATACGACAATAGTTGTACCCATATCCGATCGCACAGGATTAGCAGCTTGATCGTTAATAATTGCTTGATTTGCCTTACTAATAGCATCTTGCATTAGTTTTTGGGTGTCTGTTTCAACATCCCAAAATGCTTCTAAACATGCGCGAATGGAATCGACAGCAATCTGACTTGCTACCTCCCCTCCTGCGTGTCCTCCCATTCCATCAGCAACTACAAAAAATCGTCCCTCAGGGTCGATATGGTAAGAATCTTGGTTGGCTGATCTGACGCAGCCTGTATCGGTTGCTCCCGCAAATAGACGCTTCATGTTAGGTGGTTCGGCTCGACGTATTGAATTGACCAGTTTTGCTACAGCAATCTTTAGTTTACCCCTCACAGGCAAAAACTACAGAAATATCCATGCAATCCTTATTTTAGTTTTTCTATGCTTTCGCAGATGCTCATTGTGAAAACAATTTCAAGACTTATAGCGCCGCAGGCGCTATAAGTCTTGAAATTGTTTTCATAGTCATTTGTATTAAGACATATCAAAGCCCAAAAGATGAGAGGCGGTGCGAAGCACCGCCTCTCATCTTTTGGGCTTTGATGCTCTAACTACCAATTCACAAAAGTGTTGCCTCACTTTTGTGAATTAAAAAACAGACTCTGTAAGGGTTTTAAAAACACAAAATGGCTACGCCACTTTGTGTTTTGGTATAAGAAGATGTCGTAGACATAGAAAAACAAGAGATTAATTATCTTTCAGGACGATCGATTTTTGATAGCAATCGTAATAAAACTAAGATAAACAGCCCCGCTATGATCGCGGCAATTACAGCGGGAATCTGTGAACCATTCACAAATAACAGCGTGGCACACAACAAACAAGTTGCACCCAATAGCGCATAAATTCCGCCAATGCCGACATTACTTAAACGTCGTAATAGGCGATCAGTTTCTTGAGATTTGACTCTGACCCGAATATCACCGCGATCAAGTTTGGCGAGGGTGTCATCTATGCGACGAGGTAAGGCGATCGCAGTATTACTTACCTGTGCGGCTTGCCTACCTAACTCACCAAAGAAAGCTGTGGACAAATTTCCTGATTCTTTAGAACTACCATTTTCCATAAGATTTGTTGCGTAGGGTTTGGCTACTTCCATAAAGTTAAAGTTTGGATCGAGTCCTTTACCTAGACCTTCAAGCGTAGAAATTGCTCTTAAGACAAAGGTAAATGTGGCGGGAAATCGAAATGGTTGGTCATAAGCAATATCGTACAAATCATCACTGATGGCAGCAACCGACTGTTTTTCCATCGGCTGACCCATGAAGTTGTCAAGCATATACTGCACAGAACGTCTAATTGGGCCAGTATCACCCGTAACTTCTAAAGCGCCTAGCTCGATTAAAGAATTAATCACGGCTTCAGCATCTTTTTGGGCGATCCCGAAGAAAGTCTTTAATAATTTTTCGCGGGTAATCGATTGGATCTGACCCATCATCCCGAAATCATAGAAAATCAATTCGCCTTTGCCAGTCACCGCTAAGTTTCCAGGATGAGGATCGGCGTGAAAAAATCCATGATTGAGTAGTTGCTCAAGATAAGCTTCTGCGCCAATTCGGGCAATGCCTTTGCGATCAATGCCAGCAGCTTCCAGCGCTTCATAATTGCTAACCTTAATCCCTGGCATATACTCCAGCGTCAGCACCCGCCGTGAGGCATATCGCCAATATACACGTGGAACCATAATACGGCGATCGCTACGGAAGTTACGACGAAAGGTATCCGCATTCTTGCCTTCGTTTAAATAATCTGCTTCTTCGTAAAGAATTTTGCTGCATTCCTCATAAATGCCCACCCAATCGCGTCCTCGCCCATGTTTAGGATGATTTTGAAAATATTGCGCGATTCGCTTAAGAATTCCTAAATCGATCGCAAATAATTTTAATAATCCAGGACGTTGTACCTTAACAACGATTTCTTCGCCCGTATGCAATTGAGCCTTATGCACCTGTCCGAGACTCGCCGCCGCAAGGGGGATCGGATCGAAGTAACCAAACATTTCAGCGATCGGCTTACCTAAATCTGACTCAATGATTTGTTGAGCTTTGGTTGCCGTGAATGCGGGAACTTTATCTTGTAATTTTGATAGCTCCTCTACTGACTCCGCAGGTAAAATATCAGCGCGTGTTGAGAGTAATTGACCGACCTTAATAAAGGTTGGTCCCAGTTGTAGCATTGATTCACGTAGCCAAACAGCGCGTTTGCGAGTACGTTTTTTGACTTTGGCTTCATTCTTGCCGCCGACATAGCTCCATTTTTTGCCATCGATCCAAATCATCCAAGAAAATGTGAGGACGGTTCGCCAAATGTCGATGCTGCGGGCGAGTTCAGAGTAGTTGTCACGACTCCAGCGATAATTTGGTTCAGATGGTAAAGCTGGCACGGTTCACTAGCAATGGTAGGACTATCAAAAATCTGTAATAAACCTTTACATCTTAACCTAAATCTTTACATTTTCAAGGCAATGACTGTTTGAACAAATTCTCAAAATGGCAACGCTATTTTGAGAATTTAAAACCCTTACTATTCTGTGTATAGCAATGTAAGCTTTGCTTAGGACATAAAACCCAAATTAATAAAGGCGGAGCGAAGCTCCGCCTTTATTAATTTGGGTTTTGATTTATCCTAGTAATACCAATGAGCATGTCGGCAGCAGTAATACAAAGTCCACTAAACATAACCCGCAGATCTATTTCTTCCTTGTTCTTTTGCTTTGTATAGAGCGCGATCGGCTTTAATCAACAAATCCAAGCTAGAACTATCCTCAGCAGTCATGCTCGCAACTCCACAGCTTAATGTCACGATACTACTAGTCTTTGAGCTTTTATGAGGAATATTTAGATTACGCACATTCGTAACGATCCTGTCCGCTACAGCTAAGGCTGCTTCATAACTGGTATGGGGAAGAATCACTGCAAATTCTTCCCCGCCATACCGACCAGCAAGTTCACCAATGCGGACAGATTCATTAATTGCTTGTGCCACTTGTTGTAAGCATGTATCTCCTGCTTGATGTCCATAGCTATCGTTATAAAGTTTAAAGTGATCAACATCACAGATGATGACAGAAAGATTTTGCTTAGTTTGAAAGTTTTTTCCCAGAAAGCGATCAAAATAACGCCGATTTGCAATCTGAGTTAGTTCATCAATATTTGAGGCGTAGCGAAACTTTTCACCAAGTTGAATAATGGAGATAACACTGCTTAATAAAAATGAGCATAGAGTAGGAACTATTGGCACCCAAAAACTAAACAAAAAAGAAACATAACTAATTAATACCAAACCCAACATTGATATAAGAAGGAAGGTTAGTATCCCTGTAATAAATTGAGTTTTTGCAAGATTGCCACCGCGCAAAAAACCTGAAATTCCTCCCACACCAATAGAAGACCATAAAACAATCCATATTCCTTCCATCCACTTTGGATAGGTTTGTAAAAATGGACGTTTATCTATGGCTCCACTAATGATTTGTGATATCAAATTGGCATGAATATGTACACCTGGAATTTTGCCATATGGCGAAAAGAAGAAATCACGGAGACTTTCTGCGGTAGATCCAATTAAAACAATCCGATTTCTAAATAGATTCTTGGGATAATTCCCATCTAAAATATCTGTTGTGGAAACTTCCTGAAAACATTCTCTAAGGCAGCGGTAATTTAGTAAGGTTTGGTATCCACCATTGTCTTCAGATCCATAACCTGTTTGAGAGGGATCTAATGGAGCAAATTTGGATTTGCCTAAAACCACAGTGCGGTCATCACCTGAAGATATCTGTGGAAATATATTTTCTGACTCCAAATACTTTAAGGCTATTTTGATTGAAAAGCTATAAATTATCTTCCCATTAGGCTTCTCAATAGATAGTAATCCTCGTCTTACCGTACCATCCTGATCGACTACAGTATCCACGAAACCAACTTGATTTTCATAATCAATGTAAGATGGCGGTAGGACACTTGGATTAACAAATTTTTCCGCAACAATCAGATTTGGAGTAGATTGAAAAACCCTTTTTAATTCATCAAAACCTGGTTCTACTGGAAGATTACGATATACATCTAACCCAATTAATCGTGGATTGCCTTCTTTAACTGTAGTAATTAGTTTCGCAACTACATCATCTGGAAATGGCCATTTCCCAACTTTTGCAATATCACTATCATCAAAAGTGACTATGACAATTCGAGGTTCTAAGCCTTCAGATGATCGTAATTGGAAGAGCCTATCTAAAAACTTCAGTTCTAGTAATTGAAACAACCCAAATATTTGTAACGAGCAAATTAGGATTGCGATTAAAATTGGAATCGTAAATATACTTGCTTGAAGTTTATTAACGGTCCTAATTATGCCCTTATTTAGCAAGCGTAATGGATTCAGATGGTTGAACGACATGATCTTTTAGCAACTTGTCCCAAGCTCTAGAAAGTACTTGATTGTTAGGGGTTTGCTTCTGCAATTTATTTATTTCATTGATCATGTCATACCAAATGCCATTTTCTCCATATATGACAACTCGATCAACTGGTGATGCTGTTTGCAACTTAGCAGTGAGCATTTGTGATTGAGGGATGCGGTGAATCCAACCTGTAATAGCAGGGCTGTCTGGTCTGAGAGCTTTCCCACAGATAAAGGTCATTGTCCATTTATATTTTTTATTCACAATCATTTCTGGAGCTTGACTGGGGAAAGCAATGGTGACAAAACCAACCTCTGATGGTAGAGGCAAGAAAGTTTGATAAACCTGTTCTCCATCTTCACTTTCAAGGCTCAAAAACATCTGTTTAGCTGTACTTTTAGTCTTAAATATCAGAAATTCAGGTCGGCTAGAGACTGTTAAACCATAGTTTGATTGAGGCAGAATTGGTAATGTTTGTAGTGGTTTCTTATTGGGCTCGGAAGCATCAATTAAGCAGCTTTGGTCGCGAGTTGCCGCTCCAGTTGTAGTCTTAGGTGCTCCACCACTAGGTGGCTTAAAATTAATTGTTTGCGCCATTATTATCTCAGACATAAATGCCAATGATAGTAAAGTAGCTGTTGATGTCGAAAGAAAAATCTTGGAGAGAGTAGATAGATTTGAGTACATTTTTATATCCTCAATTGGGAGAAAATATTCATAGTTAATATAGAAATTCTAAATTATTTGAAGTAAAGCCAATGGCATTAATTCCCTTGTTATTAGCTTTAGCTTCATATGGTTAATTTAGGATTAATATACCCAATAGCAAAAGATAAAAATCAATAAATATACTGATTTTTATCTTTTGCTATTGGTGATTGCAAAAGTAGTGCTGGATACAATAACTGTGATTTATCATAGTCTAGTGATTATGATTTAGCTATATTTAAAAGTTATACAAAAGATATATATATTTCTATGTCTACTAGTTATTTGATGCAATTTTCTTCCTAACAATATATTTCTTTTAGATAGTGGTTCTTTGTAAGATAAGTGCTTATATAAAAGCTAACTATCTACTAGGATAAGTGCTATTC
The DNA here is from genome assembly GCF_002914585.1 of Pseudanabaena sp. BC1403. Lineage (NCBI taxonomy): Bacteria > Bacillati > Cyanobacteriota > Cyanophyceae > Pseudanabaenales > Pseudanabaenaceae > Pseudanabaena > Pseudanabaena sp. BC1403. The sequence continues at coordinate 28,649 of NZ_PDDM01000031.1, read as the reverse complement.
TAACAATTCTAAATAATTATGGCTAGTTTACCCGAAAATATGAATTCTTTCTAATTGTTTTGTATGTCAACTTGTTCAGGATTGCTTCCAAAAGCCTAAAAATCTACGAACGAATTAGAACTGCAATATTTATATTAGTAAAAGAGCTAGATAGGTCAATTCAAAACCCCAAATAAAAGTGACGGCGCTAAGCACCGTCACTTTTATTTGGGGTTTTATGTCCTAAGCAAACCTTTTATTGCTATAGGTTACGGATTTATTCTGGCAGTGAGTATTGCAACTTAAAGCCAGCTACCTACTAGTACAAAAGCTGCCCAGTAGTATGGGTGTCGGTATTGTGAATCTTTAAGTATTGAAAGTTGAGATTTCTGCAATGCTTCCGCTTTAGAAATAGTTGGTTGCTTGATGAGAATGTCATAAAAGTTTGACATCAGCTTACTGGTTGAGTCGTCATTCACAGCCCATAGACTGCCAATCGTGCTCCGAGCTCCTGAGCGTATTGCGATACCTGCAAGTCCCAAGATGGCTTTCACATCACCTTCGGCAGTTTTACAAGCACTGAGAACAAGTAACTCTAAAGGTTGTTTTCGATTGTCGGTGCGATCGCGCAAAAACTTATAGAAATCTGGAACAGTGACTCGATCATCCCAAGCCAGAATAAATGTTGACTCTGGATCGGAGCTAAACTGTCCATGCGTTGCTAGGTGGACTATAGCTGTCCCTGCCTCCGATAGCCCTTTCTGTAAGTTCGTTTTAGTAAAGTCGCTATTTAGTTCTAAGTCAGTGGGAATTTGCTTGGAGATTTGGTTAGCTTCAAACTTTACCCCTCTTAACTCAGTAAAACCTTGCCTAGCTTCTGATAGTCCTCCTAGCCAAACTTTTAGTTGTCCTCGATCTAGAGGCTTTGCGCCTAATATTTGTAGTCCTGGGGTCAATGCAATACTATATTTTTCGATCGCATATTGCTTGCCATCATGTAGGGCTGCCATGGGCAGATTTCGCAATGAGCCATCTAGAACAAATACTAAATTTTTGATTTGCTTTTTGGTGAGGGCTGTTTCTGAAGGACGGATGATCAAGTCGTATAGTTTTTGAGAGACTTTTAAGCGAATACGTTCAGAAAATGCTGGGTTCAGGGCTTGAAGAAATTGATCTGCACTTTCTTCTAATTCTGTCTGCGATATATTCGAGGAATAATATTGCAGAGGCTCTTGGGGTAATGAGAGGATCAATGCTAGGCGATCGCTTAAGATAGCCGAATAGATCACTGCGGAATTGGAGTCAACAGCATCAATTTGCTGTGGTTGAATATTGAGACAAGCTGCTCGAAAGAAATTTTCTAGTTCTACGACTTGCAGTGACTCAAGGGTAAGCCGCGCTTGGATCAGGTTTTCTTGAGATGGTTTATCGCTTTTTAGTAATAGAGAGACGAGTTCACGGTAAATTGGCTCGATGCGATCGCGAAAGGCAAACTGAACTTCTGGCGATGTCGCGACTAACTCTCGACGCAGATTTTGGATATTCTTGATTGCCTCACTATAAGCCGCGATCGCGAGGTCGGATTTGCCCTGTTTGTTTAAGATGCGACCTGAGAGCCATTGCCAACGATAGAGTAAGTCATCGGCACTGATTGATTGAGCAAGCAAGAGCGCCCGTTGGGAAAGCTGATAGGCTTCTGTGAGTTGTTGATTTTGTTCGTAAAGTCCACCTAAAGCACCAACTGCAAATGACTCTGCTCTGCGGTCTTGAATGGATTGGGCTTGCCGCACCGCTACGGTTAATAACTCAGCAATCTTGGATGTGGTAATCGGACGAGCATTTGGATCTTTAATCTTCATTAAGCTTTCGCTTAAATTGACGATCAGATAAATGCTGCGACGACTAGGCTGCAATTTTGTCAGATCTGGTTCGATCTGTTGCCATAGTGGTTGAACTTGTTGCAGGCGATCGCTTTCGACGAGCAAACTTAAATTTAAAGCCTGTGCTTCTAAGCGCAGGATGCTTACAGGAGAATTTTTTGCTGCTTGTTCATATTTTTGTAAAGCGCCATCTACATCTTTGATAAACCTGAAGTTATTACCAATGCTGATTAATGTGGCGCTGCTCTCGGCAGGATTGTTTAGTTTTTGAGAGATCGCTAAGCTTTGTTCGAGGATTTTTTGAGACTTGGCAAGATCACCAAGAGTCTGTAGGGTCGTGCCTAGGCTATGTAGCGCTACAGATTTAAGGAGTGAGTCTGGTTGCTTTTGGAGACGCAATTCGATCGCTTCTAATTGTTCGCTCGCTAGACGAAATAGCCCTAAAGCTTGTAGTGCCTGTGCTTGATTGGTTTGACTACCTAATAGCCCAATTTCGTCATCGAGTTGAGTGTATCGCTCCGCCGCTATTTTCCAATTGTCTAGGGCGGCTTGGGGATTGCCCATAGCAAGTTGGAGGCTACCCTGTGTATTGCTGATTCTTGCCGCGATCGCTAGTCCTTCTTTACTCGCTAATAGTTGTCTATCCAGTAAATTTGCACTCTGGGATATCGTTTCTTGAGCTTGTTCCCACTCGCCAAGTTCTTGATAAGCCATTGAGAGATAATTTAGGCACAGCGCCTCATTTAATTGGGCGCGTAATTTTTCAGTTATGGTGTTTTGGCGAAGACGATAAGTAAATAGAGCTTTTTGCCATGTAGCTACGGCTTCGGTAAGGTTGCCTTGTGCGTAGAGGCGGCTTCCTTGATCTAGCAATGAGATTTGAGGTGACTGGGACAATTGTGATGGGACAGGTTGATTAACTTCGTTTTTGGTCGCGATCGCAGGTTGGATAAATGCGATTGAGCAGTAGGTAGCGATCGCCAACATCAACAGGAATGTCAGTTTCTTTTTATTAATTATTAGCCAGAACTTTCGAGCAGTAGAGATCGCAAATTTCATGTTTTTTATCTCTATCTATTTAATTGGATTTGTAGGACAAATGACAGGAGATCGCCACACTGGCTCTGATGGCGAGTTCGCATAGGCTAATAGTTTCAAGTTTCCATTTGCATCTTTTTCCCATCCTTGGGCTTCAATTTTGGGAATGGGTTGAGTGGCAACTGGTTGATTGGACTGAGTGGCAACTTGATTTGACGAGGTTTGAGACGTGGGATTTGATTGAGTCGAGGGGATCTCGGACAATCGTAAATCTCGCCAAATCGCCTGACTGGAGATTGTTTGGGTTGCATCAGTTGGAGCACCGCCACGTCCAGTAGAGATTAGCTCATTGCCACGAAAGCGATCGCAAGCCGCCACAATTTGTTTATTGGCATCGGTTAAATTATCAGGAAGTTTGACTAAACCTCGGCTGAGATCGTTGTCGGGCGATCGAATTTCCACAAGCCCATTAAATTGTGTTCCTAAAGCCGAGGTTGCAGTAATGTCACTGAAGGGAGTTAATCGATTCAAAAACTGAAAACCAATTACGCCTTTAGCCGTGATAATCACTTGTCCACCGAAGCTATTCAAAGAGTTAGCAGTGATATCGCTATTTTCTAAGGGAACTGCCACCAAAAAGTCGGTGTTAATCCAAATGTTTCCACCTGTCGCATTACCTAAGGCATTGGTGGAGATGCTGCTAGCATTCCGCAAAAGTGTCAGTGTTGAGTTCAAGTTAATATTGCCGCGAGAGCCACTCAACGAATCAATATTTATCCGTCCACCATTCAGCAGAATGGATGGCGAAGTAATGTTTATATTACCCACCGAACCTCTTCCAGGGAAGGTGGTACTATTACTGCGAAAGTTGCTTGCACTGATAAGACCACCATCACGCACGGTCAATTGATCGCTAGTAACGACAATATCACCTCCACTGCCCGTACCAAAAATGGCATTGGCAAATAAACCACTACGTCCACGCTCAACCTGCCCAGCAATATCAATTGTCTTCGCATTTACGAATAAGTTACCCGCATTGCCACTCCCAGCCGTACCAACAGAGACTTGAGCGCCATTGTTAATCGACAGATTGTCTGATGTGATTGCCAATATGCCTCCATTGCCCTTTGCGCCGAACTCTACTGCGGATGAAATACCTGTCGGGAAATTATTAGTCCCGAATAGGCTGATATTTTTCGCGATGATATTTAGATTGCCTGCATTGCCAATTCCAAAAGTAGCAGTTGTGAGGCTCCCGCCATTCAATATTTGCAGGTTATCAGTAGTAACAGTTACTCTTCCGCTATTACCTGTCACTAGTCTGTCTAGAACCTGTGAGAATATTCCACTTACATAACGACCTGAATTAGACGTACCCTTTAATAAAATTTCACTAGCATTAACTTTGATCTCGCCCGCATTTCCCGAACCATATGTACCAGCAGAAATTTGCGCCCCATCTGTTACTTCTAATTTGTTTGTGGAGATCGTGATATTACTACCTTTTCCTGAAGAAACTGGTGATGTATCTGTAAATATGCCACTAGGGAATGGAGTGTTGGATACTCCCCTTGCTGAGAGAAGTTCGGTAGCACGGACAAATATCTCACTTCCATTTCCATTTAACAGTGATGAAGATCGCAGAACTGAGCCATCACTCAGAATTACTTGTTTGCCTTGTACCTGAATACTACCTCCACCGTTGTTCCCACTTGTATCTGCTAAGGCAGCTTGCTCTAGTCGGATATTGCCAAAATTAGGAACCTGATCGTAATTTAAAATAAAATTATTTGCCGTTTGCGCGATCGCTACAAATCCATTACCTGCGACGCTACCAAGTTCGATACGTCCGCTATCTGCCGTCAAGTTCGCTCCCCTCAAAGTCACATCACCCCCGACCAGCGCTAAAGTCCGACTGCCTAATACACCGCCACCCACATTTAAAGATGGATTGTTAGGCTTAAAAATTGCAAAAGGGACGAACCTTAAGCCGTTTCCATTACCCTGTGCAACTATTGCGCCATTAGTTGTGCCGTTAAACTGCAATCCAACTGGAGTACTTACTAACAATAGAGGTGAGGTTGTTTGCGTACTTGCATTGGCTCTAAATTCACTCCCATCTAGAAATCTAACACTATTAGCCGTAGTCGCAAAAAATGAGCCTCCTATTTGCAACCTCGCATTTTGCCCAAAAACAATTCCATTAGGATTAATCAAAAACAAGTTAGCATTGCCATTGGCACTAATTACTCCATCAATGTTAGAGATATTACCGCCAGTTACCCGAACTAGAATGTTTTGGATAGCGGGGGAATTAGCGAAATCTGCTGTCTCACCATTAATTAAGGAAAACTGGCTAAAGCTATGAAATAAGTTAGTATTTGCTGTTGTCCCTCCCGTAATTGTGAAAGTTGGTCCTCCGACAACAATAGAATTAGTTGATAACGTAGTGTCAGGTGTAATTTGTGCAAATGAAAGTTCAGGGATGCATATTACAGAAAAATTTGCTAAGGCAAAGCCCAAGATAGTTATATTCTTGAGAGAGTTTTGTCGCAGAATCTTCATATTAATAAAACCTTTATTACATAACACAAGCTATTTATTATTCTGGTACTTCTATATCAACTTAAATTTAATTTACTGCAACGAATTAAACCATTAGCTTTTAATATTATTGCTATATGCTGTATAGCGGCTCTAGTTTGGTTTAAAGAAACATCCCCCAAGCAGAATCGCTGTATTGCTGGAAAATTAGTTTTGTAATCACTGGCAAAACTTTATGTGAGGAGATATATCTAGATGCAGTTACTGTGGAGACGCATGTTTTTTTGCGGTCTGATCGCTATATTTGGTTGTTTGTTAGAAGATAATTCTATTCTAGCTCAATCTACTATACCGTCAAATCTAGTTCCATCTGTGCCTGTCAGACCAGAAGAATCTCCACGACGACTGCCTCCTGTTGACCAACTATTAATACCAAGCAGTCCTCAAATCGAACCAAATCGAAAAATACCTGACTCAACCACTACTTTTGTTGTGCAGGAGTTTCGGGTAATTGGTAGTACTGTGTTCTCGGCAGAGGAATTAGCTGCTGTTGTCAAATCTTTTACTAATCGTCCCATCAGTTTTGCGGAATTATTGCAAGCACGGGCAGCAATCGCTGATTTATATATTCGTAACGGATACATCACATCAGGCGCTTTTATTCCTCCTCAAGAGACGAATAATGGCAATATCACAATTCAAGTCGTTGAAGGTAAGCTCGAAGAAATTCAAATCACAGGGACAAATCGCGTTGCCCCTAACTATATCCGCTCTCGCCTAGAGATAGCGACAGGCGCTCCTTTAAACCGCGATCGCTTGCTCAATGCTTTGCAATTATTGCAGCTCGATCCTTTATTCAAGTTTGTTTCTTCAGAACTCAAAACTGGCTCACAACTAGGAACAAGTATCTTAGCGGTTAAGGTTGATGAGGCAAATTCCTTTAATGCCAGAGCAAGCCTCGATAATTATGCGTCTCCTAGTGTTGGGCAGTTATCGCGACAGGTTGAAATAAGCGATCGCAATTTACTGGGCTTAGGCGATCGCATTATCGCCACCTATGGCAATACCGATGGTCGAAATCAGTATAATCTCGGCTACACATTGCCAGTTAATGCCTATAACGGAACTTTGAGCTTTCTATTTAGCAATACCAATAGCAATGTGGTCGAATCCGAATTCAAAATTCTGGATATTTATTCCAACTCTACAACTTACGAATTAACTTTTCGGCAACCACTCATCCAAACTCCTGCCCAAGAATTTGCGCTCGGTTTGACCGCATCTCATAGCGACAGCTTTACAACCTTACTCAAGTTGCCAATTCCTCTCTCCGCAGGTTCAGATGATTTCGGTAAAACTAAGCTCTCAGCTTTACGTTTTTTTCAAGACTATACGCAGCGTAGTAGCGAGGATGTCATTGCATTGCGATCGCAAATAAGTGTGGGTCTGAGAGGCGTTCTAAATTCTACGATTAACCTCAGATCTCCAGATAGTGGTTTTGTCGCTTGGCGTGGACAATTGCAATATATTCGAGCTTTAGCCGAGGACACCTTGCTGATTGTGAGTGGTAGTATCCAGTTTGCTGATCGCGCTCTGCCAGCCGCAGAAAAATTTAGTCTAGGAGGTTCTCAAAATGGTCGAGGTTATCGACAAGATGTTCTAGTTGGCGATAATGGAATGAATGTTTCTTTAGAAGCACGATTTCCGATTGTGAGCGTTCCAGAATTGCAAGGGCTATTACAAATTGTACCTTTTATTGATGTTGGAAGCGTGTGGAATCAGGAAAGTTCGACTACTCCTGCAAACAACTGGATACTAGGAACAGGTTTGGGACTGCGTTGGCAAATGGGTGATCGGCTCACGGCAAAATTAGATTACGGATTACCCCTGATTTCCATTAGGAATAATCACCAAGACAGTAGCATCTATTTTTCGCTGTCGTATAGGCTATTTTGATTTCAGTTCAGAATGTTTGATTACCGCAATTACCTATCAAACGAACCACAAAAGATTTTTTGTGGTTCGTTTGATAGGTAATTGCGGTAGATTGCAGAAACTAATATTTGGGATAACTATGGATTCAAGATGAGGTTGGATGTGGCGTTTACCACCATCCACAAAAAGGAAACAGAGGGTGAGAAGGATCACATCGTCCAGCAGTTGTTTGCTCCTCTTCCTCTTCCTTTTCAGCTTTTGCGCTGACATTATTATTCTTTTGTGTAGAAAGCTCCGATATTTGAAGAGACTGTAATTCCAAATTCGTAGTGATGTTTTTAGGCTGAGAAATTGCTAAAGCAGCAGTACTAAAAGTAATTAAAGTAGATGTTGCGATCGCGGAAATACAAAAGACAGAAGAAATTTTCATGATTAACCCCAAGGATTTTACGATTTGATTTCAAGAAACCTAATTTAGAATCAATTTAGTAATTATTTTGATTCCCTACCCCAAACACATAAATGAAGACAACTGGAAAAGTCTGTTTTTATTTCCATTTTCATTGATGGATATCAAAACCTGTACAATCCAGAAACTCGTCGTAGTATTTAACTACTAGCAAACTATATTCTATTCAAATAGCTAATGTCTATACTGAAAAGTTATAAGAAAGTTATTAAGCATGATAGTCAAATCAAATATTAAGATAAATTTGTCTGAAACCCTTGTGATTGTTCAAAATTAGAGCAAGTTTAATTGAGCCAATCCACTTTCTTTGGTCAAGAATAATTTATAAAAACTTCTGATGTTACGTGGCTTAACACAAGAATTATGAAATCTTCCCTAAAACTAATGAGTCCTTTTTTCTACTAGCAGTTGAAACCTAAATCTATAATATTGTCTTGCGTTTACTCATTAGCTTTTCAGCATTAGCACTCAAGTCTTTTAATTCATTAATCAATACTTGAATAGTGAATTTTTGGGGTTTCTTATCGATTTTATGCTGGCAGTAAGAAAATTCTGAACTAGTATAGAAATCTATAGAATACCCAGAAAGATTGTTCCTTTGATCCTTGTTTGGATTAGTCTCAATCTTTTTGTAATTCATAATATTCTTCCATTTTTTTAATGATCTTTTAATAATTTTATGGTTGCAGCCATCAGTCAAATTAAAAACATGAAAATCAATATTGCTTTCATAAAAAAGATCGAAATTATCACTCCCCAACATCAATCTTTTCAAGAATCAATCTCTTAAACAAAAATATACATAAAGACTAAAAACTGATGTTACGTGGAAGGAATTCCTGTCATAGCATAGGTTTAGGGCTGGCACGGGGCACACCTACAATGACCTTTAAATTTTGGGGTAGGGACAATCCCCCCGTGAGTGTCCTGCTACGCTAACAGCAAGAGATTCATTATCTGCGTTCCACGTATAGCAATGTAATACCAAAACACAAAATGGCTACGCCATTTTGTGTTTTTAAAACCCTTACTGGGTTTGGCTTTTAATTCACGAAAGTGTTGCCACACTTTTGTGAATTGGGATAAGAGATAGCTAGGACAAATCAAAATCCAAATTAATAAAGGCGGAGCTTCGCTCCGCCTTTATTAATTTGGGTTTTATATTCTAAGCAAAGCTTACATTGCTATAACATCAGTAAAAAGAATTAACTCAGCTAATATTCCATGAACGATACTGCGAAGTAATTGCTGTTGTCACTACCAAAAAGTTATAAGAACGTTATCAATACGTGATGTGAAATTATAGCTATCACTAGTCATGGTAGGGAAAAAGTAAAATTCCAAAGGAGAGTTTAGTTGCTGAGTCCATCAACTCTCTTTTGAGGCTTACGTCCTGATATGCTTGGCGAAAGCTAGCTATATTTTAGAGATTGGGGAAAACTTTTATTGAGGCAAGGTTTCAAATGGCTAAAATATTAGTTGTAAATCGGTTTAAAGTGTATTGAGTGAATTCGTGGAACGAGCCACTTTCTCAAGCGTTCAATACAACTATCTGAGTATATCTGCGCCAAAATTGTACAACATAAGACATTTATTGGTAATCTTGCGTTAACTTAAAGCAACATAAGTTTGGCAGAATCTCCAGAAATATTGATCGCAAAGTCGCATTACCTAATCATTTTTATGGATGCTTTTAATCCAATACCCCCAGAATGGGTCGAAAAGGCTACACATGCTAATGGGTTTTGTTGTCCTAAATGTGGACAGCCACCAAGCACAGCTAAAGCAGTGTGGATTAACCGCCGATCGCCTGTTTATACTGAAAATCATCAACGCAAGTGGCAAGAGTTTTATCACTGTGAGTGCCAATCGGTGTGGTGGGCTTGGAGCAATGATCGCCCGCCATCAGAATTTAGCGATCGCGCCATTCGGAACACATATGGCGATGATTTAATCTGAGCAAATGAAATCACAATTTGTTTTAGTTATAGCCTTATTTTTTATTGCGGGAGCCTATGCCAGTTTTTTGCCAGACTGGACAGGCTTTTATGTGGTTTTGGGCACTGGTTTTGGCTTGTCGTTAGTGGTTCCTGCCATTTGGCGTTTAGGTCCTAAACGTTGGGTTTATCTGCTAGCAACGTTAATTGCTATTTTTGCTTGCTTTTATGTCAAAATGCGCACGCCTCAGCCACAAGCTGAAGATATCTCTAAATATGCACCGTTATCCAATGCGATCGTGCGGGGGCAAGTAATTGAATCGCCTAGCTTGACTCGCAGCGAGCGGGCAAAGTTTTTGCTACAGGTGAAAGAGATCAACATCTCTGGGAAATTGGATATTAAAGATATTTCTCAAATTCCTACGGCGAATCCTAGTAATAGCAGTACCGAAGCTAAACCTGATGAGGCTAATAAATTTGTAGCGGCTTCGGGCAAATTATATGTAACCGTGCCATTAATCGAGGTGACAGGATTACGCTCAGGACAAGCGGTTGAACTTTCAGGAAGATTGTATTTGCCAAATCGAGCCGATAATTTTGGAGCCTTTGATTTTAAATCCTATTTAGCTCGTCAGGGCGTATTTGCGGGAATGAGTGGGCGATCGCTAATGCAACAAGGTGATGCTCCTAGTTTTGGTGAATGGTGGTTTGTGAGTCGGATTGTCCGTGCCCATGTGATGGGTGCTGGTGTGCCAGAGGGTGCATTGCTTAGCTCGTTAGTTTTGGGTAGTCGGGCGGTAGATTTGCCGAGCGATCTGAAGGATGCTTTTATTCAGGCGGGATTGGCAGCGGTGCTGGCGGCTTCAGGCTTTCAAGTGACATTGGTATTAGGTGCAGCGATCGCCTTGAGTCGGAATAAATCGCTGAAGCTGCAATTTGTGATTGGGAGCCTTTGTTTAGGGGGATATTTGCTGCTGACAGGTGCTAGTCCGTCGATTTTACGAGCCGTGGTCATGGGCTTTGGTAGTTTGATCGGTTTAGTGGTGCAACGCCGAAGCCGCCCCATTATTGGTCTAATCGTTACCGCAGTCTTGTTATTGCTATATCAACCACTTTGGATTTGGGATTTAGGATTTCAGTTCAGTTTTCTTGCAACATTTGGACTACTCACCACATCGCGATCAATTTCCGACCGTTTAGAATGGCTGCCACCTGCGATCGCCGAATTACTTGCTGTACCGATCGCTGCCTACATCTGGACATTGCCTTTACAACTATTGGTATTTGGCAAACTTTCTCCCTATAGCTTGATTGCCAATGTTTTTACTACGCCATTAGTTTCGATATCCACCTATGGCGGCATTATTAGCGGGTTTTTAGGAATTATTTTTGTACCAATTGGTGCAGCGATCGCTTGGATACTCTATCCCTTGCTCCATTGGACGATTGACCTCGCGCAATGGTTAAATACTCTGCCCAATGCTAGTACTAGTGTCGGGGCAATTAATCTCTGGCAAATGTTAGTTGCCTATGGATTATTTATGGCGATTTGGTTATTGCCTTGGTTTGGCAAAATGCAGCGTTGGACGATTGCTTTTGTTTTAGCTTGCGTAGTGCTATTTGTCTCCAATGCGATCGCCCAAGCTAATGTCTTTCAAGTGACATTGCCAGCCTTTAACGACGTACCGATCATGCTGATCAAAAATCAAAATCAAACGGTGCTAATCAATAGCGGCGATCAGCAATTTGCCAGTTTTACATTACAGCCATTTTTACAAAAGCTCGGTGTCAATCGCATTGATTGGGCGATATCCACCGATACGCAGCCCGATGTCAGCGACGGATGGAATGTGCTGATGTCTAGCTCATTAGATATCGCTCAGTTTCGCGATATCAGTCTCGGGGTCACGCCAAAACCTTATCAAGATCTCCAACAATCTCTAGCCAATACTAAAACTCCATTAGCATCTTTGAAAGCTGGTGAAACCTTGACGATTAATGATCAAGTGGAGATTCAACTACTCAATCAATCCCCTGATGTTTTAAAAATAAAAACTGGTGAACTAACTTGGTTATTACTTCCCAATGCTGATCCAAAATCTCAACAAGCGATCGCTGCCAAAAAAGATTTACTTCCAAAACTATCAGCGAATATTCTCTGGTGGACGGGAGGACAAATAGAGCCAGCTATTTTGCAAGCGATCAATCCTAAAATTGCGATCGCGTCTGCAACTAGTGTCGTGGAAGCTATGGTCAATCAACTTTATGAAGCCAAAATCAGAGTGTTTTATACAGGTCGAGACGGTGCAATTCAATGGAATCCTGAAAAAGACTTTCATACCCTAAGAGATCAACAAGACACGAGATCTCCAATCTAACAATTTTTTATAAACTGATGTTACGTGGAAGGAATTCCTGCCATAGCATAGGTCTAGGGCTGGCACGGGGGCGTAGCCCCTACGAGAACCTTTAAATTTTGGGGTAGGGGCAATCCCCCCGTGGTTGCCCTGCTATGCTAGCAGCTTACGATTTTTATTATTGTCATTCTCATTCAACTGTCCCACATTGTAAGGAAGATTCCCATTAGAGCTCGTCAAAGAAATTCAAGCCAAAGTTCCCACTGAAGAATGGGATAAACTTCCCCATGATGGCTCAATCAACCATGACCATTATCTCTATGGTTCTCCATAAGTGGAAACTAAATTGGTAAGTGAAATTATTTTTAGGCGTATATAATAAATTCAAGAAAACAGGACAAGATTTGTATAAAGAATAAATTTATGTCGATCGCCCAGCTTGCCTCCAAAATCGAAAAAGTTAAAGTTTACTCCGAAGGCTCCACTGTGAGGCGTTTGGCAAGTCTGTCAGCGATCGCATGGCAAAATGAAAATACTGAAAATGTCGAAGTCGAGATCGTGGGATTACCGCTAGCTCTGGATGATGCGAGTGTCAGGGTGCGGGTGGACAATGGCGAAACTGGGGCAGATGAGAATGTAATTGTTACAGATGTACGGGTTGGTTTGAGTGTCCCATCACCTGTGGAAGTTCCGATATCAGATTTAGAAGAATTAATCCAGTCAGCAAAAGCTGAGGTCGATCGCTTAAATGATCTCCAAGGTGTAATTGCTATAGAAATGTCGGCTTTGAATGTGTTGAATGTCCCCGATCGCCCTATAGGAGAAGAGGGCAAAGCCCCACCAACCTCACCAACAGGTGCAAGAGTAGCTTTAGCAAATTTCAAGGATGAGCAGAAACAGTTACGCATCAAAGAAAAGCGCGAACTTGATATGCAATTGCGAAAAGCCATAGAAAATCTGCGCGATCTGCAACAACAGCAAACCATTGCTTCAAATGCGAATGTTGCCAAAGAAAATGAGTTACGCAAAACCATTGTCGCTCGTTTGCAAATTAGCGATCGCATGGCAGCATCTTTAGCCATACCTGACAATCTGCAACTGATTGTGGAATATTTTGTGCAGGGGGCAAAATGGACACCCACCTATGTTTGTCGGCTGAATAGTGCCAACAATACGGCAGCGATCGCCTTGAGAGCTTTGATTTGTCAGCGTACTGGCGAGGATTGGTCAGGTGTGCAGATCGAGCTTTCGACAGCTACGCCGACGGGTTGGTGTGAGTTACCAGAATTACCTTCTCTGAGGTTAGGGCGATCGCAACCATTTGCGTCCAAAAAAGCTTGGCGCAATCCACCCAAGGGAGCTGAGATACTTTTTGAAGATTATGATCTTCAGAGACAGATTGCCTATAGCGCCATTAGTACTACTTCAGTTTCGCAAAATTTTCAAATTCCAGTACTAGAGCCATTATCATCAGTAACCCAATCGATTCTGAACCAGAAGCTTGAAAATTTAAAAATAGATTCCGTAGCAGATCTTAGTCAAAATCTGCTGGGTCGTGGAGTCAATTCGGTTGAGTTAGCACGTGAAGCCATCTCATTTGATGAACAGAACCAATATTTTGGTGGTATGTCATCAGAAGTTGATGCAGAGTTGGCAGAACTTAAATCTATGATGCAATCTAACGCTAGCAGAAGTTCACCAGCTCCTGCTCTAGCAAGAATGGAAGAAAGAGTTATGGTGAGTGAAGCAAGAATGAGTAAGGCAATGGCTCCTGCTCCTGCACAAAGTTCTACGCTTCTCGATCGTCCAGGGGCAGTAATGCGAGAATCCATCTTTGATCCTGTCCAAGAGATTACGAACTATGGACTGATGCGATTGGCTGATCCTAGTAATACCTCACAACGCGGAAAACTCAGCTTGCCTGACGTGCAGACGATCTATTTGGAGTCGTTGAAGCGATCGCAAATGACGGTTAACTTCGAGCTGACGATGGTTTTGCGGCAAGCATTACTTCTTGCTGCTTGCTCTACTATCCCTTTACCTTCAGGTGGAACTAATGTCCGTGAGATGGTAGGCGCTTTCGACTTTGCATATCTTGGGACTGGACTTGTTGATATTCCATCCGATGGACAGTTTCATTCAGTTGCATTGCTGGAAGAGAATGCGGAGATTGATTTGCGCTATATCGTCGTCCCCCGTGAAGATACCAATGTTTTTCGGATCGCACAACTTCGCAATCCACTGCGATCGCCATTGTTAGCAGGCTCTACGGATGTCTATGTTGATGGGGAATACATTCTCTCAACGCGCATTAACACCGTGCCACCCAAAGGACAAATGGAACTAGGCTTAGGCGTGGAACAATCGATTAAAGTGGCGCGAAATACTTCCTTTAAAGAAGTGCGATCGGGCATGAGTCTGGTCGCCTTTAACGAGTTGCGTCACAGTATTCATATTGCGATCGCCAATCGACTAGGACGAGATGCCAGAATCGAAGTACGCGAACGTATTCCTGTGCCACAAGCTGACGTAAAAGTAGATGTGACGGTCACACAGGTTGCCCCAGCATGGGAGAAATACGAACAGCAAGAGCGTAATGCCGTGATTAAAGGCGGCTATCGTTGGCAAATCAACGTTCCAGCAGGTGGTGAAACGGAATTAACCGCCGACTATACAATTAAGACTTTTGTGGATAACGAATTAGTTAACGGTAATCGGAGAGAGGAATAGAACATGATATCAACCGAAATTCAGACCCTAGATCTAAATGCTCCTGTTACTACCGTGACGCTACTCGAAGATCGCGCTCAAGTTCAACGGATGGCAAAGGTAACTTTAACATCAGGACTTTGGCGCGTTCACGTTGCCAAAGTTGCGCCCATTCTCTCTGATAAATCCCTTCGTGCTGAATTTAGCGATCGCATATCTGGTGCAAGAGTAAACGATGTACGTGTACGCCGACGGATGTTAATTAAGGAATCCGATCGCTCAGGCTTGTTAGAAGAGCTAATGCTTGAATGGCGATCACAATTTGATCAATACAATGTCCTAACTGAAGATCGCCAACAACTCGAAGACCAGTTTCAACAAATCGGCATAATTTTGGAAAAAGCTTTGCAGGAGTTGCCCATTGACGCGGCATGGGGACAAGTCGATCCAATGGCATGGCGATCGCAATTACAGCCGCTATTTCAAAAAATGCGGGAAGCTCGTAGCGAAATCCTCAATACTTACCATGCACAGGCGAAGTTGAAATCTGCGATCGAGCGACTGGTAAGCCGTATTCACGCTGAAGCTAGACCCGATCAGATTTTTACGGCGCATCTCGAAGCGGATTTAGCGATCGCTGAAACTGGTGAATATGAACTAGCTTTTGATTATGTCGTTCCCAATGCCTTCTGGCGACCATATCATCAAGCCCAGTTACAGATGGGAGATAAGCAAACGGGAGAAAATTCGCAATTAACCTTCCGTACTGATGGTTGCGTTTGGCAAAACACAGGCGAAGACTGGCTAAATGTGGATTTAGTCTTTTCCACCGCGCGTGCATCCCTTGGCACTGAGCCACCTTTACTCACCGATGATTGGCTGAATATCCGTGAAAAAGCAAAGAAGATTGCCGTAGAAATGCGCGATCAAACGGTTAAAACGACGGGGCTAGGTGGAGGAGCAAGACCAGATGCGATCGATTTACCTGGGGTTGATGATGGCGGTGAAGTGAGAACTCTCCGCGCTCCCAAAAAAGCGAATATTCCCTCTGATGGTAATCCCTATCGTGTGCCATTATTTCAATTTCAATCCTTAGCCAAGATTGAGTATGTGCTTATGCCAGAAATAGCTCTGCAAGTCGTTCTTAAAAGTGAACAAACTAATAATTCCACATTGCCAATTTTGGCTGGCCCCGTAGATCTAGTACGATCTACAGAATATGTCGGACGAACAACTGTATCTTTTATCGCTCCCCAAGAAAAATTTGCCCTTGGTTGGGGAACTGATGCAAATATGCGTGTCCAGCGCACCCAGTCACAAAAACGAGAAAAGAATCATCTCACCCAATGGAATACTATTACCAACACTGTCAGTATCTTTCTCTCAAATATTGGCGATGAAGCTAGAAAAATCACCATGACTGAGCGAATGCCTGTCTCAGAATTGGAGAAGGTAAAAATTGAAGTAGTTCAGGATGAAACCAGCGATCGCATCCAACCCGATATCAACGGTTTTTGCAATTGGCATTTGCATCTCCCACCCTATTCTCAATCCAAAGTGATCCTAGTCTACAAAATTGCTGCTGCGCCTGATGTCGAAGGTCTATAAATCGCAGATAGTATATAGGGTTAGCACGAGGTGGGCACAGTACTTACAAAATCTAAATTGTTGGGGTAGGGGCTGCGCCCCCGTGCAGCCCTGTCATGCTAGCAGTAGGAGATTCACATTCTGAATTCCACGTAACATCAGTTAAAAATGATCCATAAAAACCCAAAAAATATAGCGGCGGGCTACGCCCGCCGCTATATTTTTTGGGTTTTTATTTTGTGTAAGCCACTAAGGTGATGTTAAAAAATAGTACTTGACTTAGAGTGCACTCTAACGTTTAGAGTTAGTTCTATGGAAAGGACATTCACAATTCAAGAAGCCTCACTGATGACTGGTGTAAGTGCACATACATTGCGCTATTACGAACGCATGAATCTTCTTGATTCAATCAATCGAGATGATAGTGGGTATCGTAGATTTACAAACTATGATCTGGATTGTGTCAGGTTTCTAACTAAATTACGAACTACGAAAATGCCAATCCGTCAAATGCAGCAGTTTGCAGAGCTTCGCCGACAAGGACTTTCTTCAGCACATCAAAGACGATTGCTATTGGAAGAGCATTACAATGCAGTTCTTGCCAGCCAGCAAGAGCTTAATCATAGCCTTGAAATTATCAGTAAAAAAATTGCTTACTATAAGGAATTGGAGGAGAAAGAAATTACCAATGAGGAAGACTCGTATCATCTTCCTACTTATATCGCAATGGTTCAAGCAGGAAAAATCAATCATTCAGTTCACATCTCTCTCAAAGCCGAAACTGCTGCTCAAGAATTGATTGATCAACTCGATCCAGCAATTCTATAACGGTTTTCAATTTGCCTACGGCAAAATGAAAACTCAAAAACCCTACTGGGACTGATTTTTTATTTTCAATAGGACTTACGCAAAAATGCCCTAAAATCCTCATTTTATCGTAGGGGCAATTCATGAATTGCCCCTACATCTCGTTCTTTTGCGTAAGTCCTATTCAAATGAGTATGCACTCATTTGAAAATAAAAAATCGATAATGCTCGAATTATTACAACCAAAAAGGAACAAATCCATGAAAACAAGAAAACTGGGTAATCAAGGACTAGAAGTTTCAGAACTGGGACTTGGCTGTATGGGAATGTCCGAGTTTTATGGCAGTGGTGATGAACAAGAAGCGATCGCGACAATTCATCATGCCCTAGACCTTGGTGTGAACTTCCTCGATACCGCTGATATGTACGGGCCATTCACCAACGAGAAACTAGTCGGTAGAGCGATTAAAGATCGCCGCGATCGCGTCATCCTCGCCACCAAATTTGGCAATGTTCGCAGTGCTGATGGTGGATGGCTAGGCATTAGCGGCAAGCCAGAATATGTTCAACAGGCTTGTGATGCCTCATTACAGCGTTTAGGAGTAGATGTAATTGACCTCTATTATCAACATCGTGTTGATGTAACAGTACCAATTGAAGAGACTGTAGGCGCAATGGCAGAACTGGTCAAACAAGGTAAAGTCAGATATCTAGGCTTATCCGAAGCCGCCCCCGCCACGATCCGACGTGCTCAGACCGTACATCCTATTTCCGCCCTGCAAACTGAATATTCACTTTGGAGCCGTGACCCAGAGGATGAAATCTTGCCCACTTTGCAAGAATTAGGAATTGGCTTTGTGCCCTATAGTCCATTAGGCCGAGGTTTTCTGACAGGAGCAATTTCCACCCCCGATGACTTCGCCGCCGATGACTTTCGCCGCCGATCTCCACGCTTTCAAGGTGAGAACTTCACTAAAAATCTGCAATTAGTCGAGCAAGTAAAGGCGATCGCATCTGAAAAAGGTGTTACTGCTGGACAACTAGCCTTAGCATGGCTACTTGCCCAAGGCGACTATATCGTGCCGATTCCTGGGACAAAACGCCGTACTTATTTGGAAGAAAACATTGGTGCTGCGACCGTAACTCTAACCCCTGAAGATCTCAGCCGTATTGATGCTGTCGCACCTCAGGGCATTGCCGCAGGCGATCGCTATCCCGCCCAAAATATGAGTGCCCTCAATCGTTAAGCTTGTACTCGCCCTATAGCCAATGAGCATATGCTCATTGGCAAACTGCTATATTCAGCATATCTAGAGGTTGACTATTTCCTATGCATATTGATCCCAACTCAACATCACCACAAGACAACTACAAACTGTTAACAAATCTGGTCGTACCGCGACCGATCGCATGGGTAACTTCGCAAAATTCTGAAGGAGTGATCAATCTTGCTCCCTTCAGTTTTTTTAATGCGATCGGGAGTGACCCTCTATACCTAATCATCAGCATTGGTAATAAAGACGATGGCAGCATGAAGGATACAGCCGCAAACATCATTACTAGCGGCGAGTTTGTGGTTAATTTGGTGACAGAAGATCTTTTATCTGCCATGAATATTTCTGCGGCAAACTTTCCCTCAGATGAGAGTGAACTCACAGCAGTTGGTTTACATGCAGCAGCATCAAAACGGATTAAGGTTCCGCGAGTAGAAGAAGCAAAAGCCAGCCTAGAATGTGTACTGCATAGCCAACAGCCTTTGGGAATATACACACTGATCATCGGACAAGTGGTCATGTTTCATGTGGATGATGCACTGCTTGGCAATCACCTCCATATTAATGGATTTGCTCCTATCGGTCGAATGGGTTCACCAGCTTACTATTGTCGAACTAGCGATCGCTTTGAAGTTCCGCGTATTCCCTATGAGAATCTGCTTTAAACCCATCAGGTTGCTGGGTTTAAAGCGACTATATACCACCATCTCCAGTTTTACTAGTGGAGATGATATGAATATCCACATTTTTGAGTACTCGTAAAATCCTTTGCGTGAGCGATCCCTTAAACAGGATTTGCCAGCGTGACTTCTGGCTTTCACCCATCACAATTTGCGTAATTCGATAATTTTTTGCCGTATCCACGATCGCATCTAAAGGCTGACTATTTCGCACTCGAATAAAAGTACCTGCAAACTCTTTACAGAGGCGTTCACAGGTCTCAATATGTAGACTTTCGGCTTTGGTTAAAAAGCGATCAGGATCATTCACAAATAAAACATAGAGTTGGGCGTGCATATATCCCGCGATTCTTGCTCCTCTTCGCAATAATTGGAGTGAATTGGGATAGGTGGAAACGCAGACTAAAACCCGTTCATGAATATTACAGATAATAGTTGTTGCGGAACCTGACTGATCATGAGATTCAAAATCATCTTCGATATTGTCAGCGATTTCGCGCAGAGCCAACTCTCGTAAAGCAATCAAATGGCGACGCTGAAAGAAGTTATTTAGCGATTGATCAATTTTTTCAGGAGCGTAGATTTTGCCATCTCGTAGACGTTCCTGAAGAGTTTCAGGAGTAACGTCAACAACTACCACTTCATCAGCATTTTCTAAAATGCGATCGGGAATGCGTTCACGCACAATCACTCCCGTAATTTTTGCTACGGTATCATTAAGGCTCTCAATATGTTGAATATTTACCGTTGAATAGACATCAATTCCAGCTTCGAGCAAGATCTCCACATCTTGATAGCGTTTTTCGCGTTCTGCATTAGGGACGTTGGTATGAGCTAATTCGTCTACTAGAGCTAATTGAGGCTGTCGCTTAACGATCGCATCAGTATCCATTTCCGTGAGCGTTACTGATTCCCACTTAATCTGTTGGCGTGGGATAAGTTCTAAGCCGATTGCTTTTTCCTCAGTCTCAGTCCGATTATGAGTTTCCAGTAAGCCAATTACCACATCAATTCCTTCAGAACGCAGTCGATGTCCTTCTTCCAGCATCCGATAGGTTTTACCAACCCCTGGACTCATACCGATAAATATTTTATGCTTACCTCGACGGTGGGTCTTAATCATGATGAAGGGACATTCACTAGCTGTAGTTTAGACTGTTCAAATAAATATCTCAGTGCAGCGAATAATAACTTTAAGTTTTGGATTGTATAAATGGGAATCTCTTTTATAAAATGTTTCTTACCCAGATTTTCATCAAGTAGGGCAAATTCCCAAATTACACCAGTAGATACAATGCCAAAGATCGGCGTAGATATTGGATTGTGCCTTTGATTAATTCTCTGAGCAGCGATCATTTCCGCAATACATTGCGCCCAACCTTCTTCAAAGTTATCTTTTTTAGCTTCAACGATAATCAAGAAAGGATTTTCGAGAAAGATTTTGCCCATTGGCGATCGCTTTGCCACCATGTAGTCAGGAATACCACATAGATTTTCATCATAATTGAGGGGCTGATGACTCCAGAGTAATAAATCATTTTTATAGAGTTTCCATACTTCTCTAAGTGTGGGATAAATTAAGGTTTCGCAAAGGGCATATTCTGAATTTTTATATACGCCTTCTCGCAGGGTTAACTCAATCTCAGATTCAAAGTATGTAGGCACTTCTATTTCGGATATTTGGATAAAGTTCTGCTCGGCATAGGTAACTTCAAATTCGCCTAGTACTTCATCAATCTTTTTGTAATTGTTGTATGGCATATTTTGGTTTTTTAGATGTTTTTAGGAATTACGCAAAGGCAAGAAATGTAATGGCAAGGGCAATTCATGAATTGCCCTTGCCATTACATTTCTTATTCTAAGCCTTTGATATCGCATCGATCGCCAAATTTAATTTCAAGACATTCACGCCATCCTCACCAAAGACACCGAGAAAGCGGCGATCGCAATTTTGATCGATTAGCTTTTCAAGTTGGCTAGGTTCAACTTTACGGACTTGAGCAATTCTGGCAACTTGCGCCTTCGCTGATTCAGGCGTGATATGGGGATCAAGACTAGAGCCAGAAGTATAGACCAAATCAGCAGTTGCCGAGATTCCTGATTGTTGGAGTTTCGATATATCCGTTTTAATTCTCTTTAACAAGTCAGGATTGCTTGGCGCGAGATTGCTTGCACCTGAAACGCCTGTCTTGAGGATACCAGCATCATCTTTCTTGGGATCGGCGGTACTGTAGCTAGAGGTACTGGGGCGGCTGTTGAAATACTTGTCGCTGGTAAATGGTTGTCCGATCAGCGCCGAACCGACTACTTGTCCTTGAGCATTACGGATCAAACTTCCATTGGCTTGATTTGAGAGAAACGGTAATTGCGCGATCGCTAATATTCCCGCAGGATAAATCACGGCAACTAGCACCCAAAGGACAAAGGTGATGCGAATAGCTTTAATAATTTCGTTCATAGATTTGAGTAATTTATAATTCGTAATTCGTAATTGATTTAAAATTTCTCAGGCTGAAACATGACAACAAATAGATAAATAGAGAAGCTCAAAGTAACGATTCCCAATAATCCTAAGGCGTAGGCTTGAAAGCGGGTAAAACTATCAGCATTAGCGGCATAGACAGCAGGGGCAACGATGAGATTCAGGCAGAGTGTGAGAAATAGATATTTTGGATATTTCTTTTTAGTTGCAAATTGCCATAGATCGGTGAAATCAGCGATCGTAAGATGATGAGAAAGAGGGTTTTTCATAGGTAATGGATGAGTAAATAAAAAGCCTGAATCACGGATTAGACGGATTTAAGGATTACACAGATTTTTTCGATTCTTAAATTTTGAGGGTTGTAGCATCATCAAAATCCGTGAAATCTCATAATCCATTTAATCCGTGATTCAGATGATTGGTAATAGAACATCAATGAATTTAATGGCGATAAATGGCGCAATCACGCCACCTAACCCGTAGATCAGGATATTGCGCTGTAATAGTTGATCGGCGGTGAGGGGGCGAAATTTCACACCTTTGAGCGCCAACGGAATCAGGGCAGGAATAATTAGGGCGTTATAGATTAGAGCTGACAGAATTGCTGACTGGGGGCTTTTTAGTCCCATCACATTCAAAGATCCGATCCCTGCGGCGGCAAATATGGTGGGGATAATCGCGAAGTATTTAGCGATGTCATTTGCGATCGAGAAAGTGGTTAATGCGCCACGAGTAATCAACAATTGTTTACCGATCGCAACTAAATCAATCAACTTAGTCGGATCGCTATCTAAATCCACCATATTTGCGGCTTCTTTGGCGGCTTGTGTGCCTGAGTTCATGGCAACACCCACGTTAGCTTGGGCTAGTGCTGGCGCGTCATTTGTGCCATCTCCTGTCATTGCTACCA
The DNA here is from genome assembly GCF_002914585.1 of Pseudanabaena sp. BC1403. Classification (NCBI taxonomy): domain Bacteria; kingdom Bacillati; phylum Cyanobacteriota; class Cyanophyceae; order Pseudanabaenales; family Pseudanabaenaceae; genus Pseudanabaena; species Pseudanabaena sp. BC1403. The sequence continues at coordinate 6,058 of NZ_PDDM01000031.1, read as the reverse complement.
GTTTGCCCTGAGACTGTTCGCGACGAATGACTTCGATTTTGTCTTCGGGTGTTGCTTCAGCGATGAAGTCATCGACTCCTGCTTCCTCGGCAATTACTGAGGCAGTGATTTGGTTATCGCCTGTGAGCATGATCGTGCGCACACCCATCCGACGCAATTGATCGAATCTTTCTCGCAGTCCTGATTTGACAATATCTTTGAGATAAATCACCCCATAGAGATCGCCGCCCTGACATATGCCCAAAGGCGTGCCACCAAGTTTTGAGACTTTCTCATAGGCGGCTTCAAATTCTTCAGGCACTTCACCCGATCGCGATCGCACAAATCCACGAATCGCATCCACGGCTCCCTTGCGAACTTCGATCTCATTTGGTAAATCAGTCCCACTCATGCGAGTACGTGCGGAGAAATCAATACCTTTAGCTTGGTCGCGATCAAAAGTAGCGATCGCTCCTAATTGTTCGGCTAGCTGCACGATGGAGCGCCCTTCTGGAGTTTCATCAAAGATGCTTGCGGCAAGAGCCACAGTGGCTACTTCTGAAAGTGAATGTCCATTAACTGGGATAAATTCATCAGCTAGGCGGTTGCCAAGGGTAATCGTTCCAGTTTTATCAAGTACTAAGGTATTAATATCGCCGCAAGCTTCGACTGCTCGACCTGATGTAGCAATAACATTAAATTGCGCGACGCGATCCATACCTGCAATACCGATCGCACTAAGCAAACCGCCTATCGTGGTGGGAATCAGTGCAACTAGTAGAGAAACTAAGATCGCGATCGTCGTGGGTGTATTCACATAATTGGCGATCGGCGTGATCGTTGCGACCACAATTAGAAATACCTGTGTAAGTACTGTTAACAGTACTGTCAAGGCAATTTCATTAGGAGTTTTCGTGCGTTCTGCACCCTCTACAAGGGAAATCATGCGATCAATAAATCCTTGCCCAGGGTCAGCCGAAATCTTAATCGTCAGTTCATCGGAAACCACGCGAGTACCACCTGTGACGGAACTGGCGATATCTGTGCCTGGTTGTTTGAGGACGGGAGCAGATTCCCCTGTAATCGCCGACTCATCCACTGAGGCTAAACCTGCAATCACTTCACCATCAGCAGGAATCATCTCGCCAATCTTAACCTTGACTAAATCACCACGTCGCAATTCTGTAGAACTGGTTGGTTGAATCGTGCCATCAGGCAATACTTTGCTAGCGATCGTATCCGATCGCGTAGTTCGTAATGAGTCCGCTTGGGCTTTACCACGTCCTTCTGCGATCGCCTCTGCAAAGTTGGCAAATACCACTGTCAAAAAGAGAATCAGGGTAATCGAGCCATTAAGAATACGCTGTTGAGTGGGATCGGCTTGGACATTGCCAAAGAGATTTGGATCAATAGTGACAAGTAAAGTGACAATTGTGCCGACCCAGACCATAAACATGACAGGGTTACGAACGGCAATACGTGGATTCAGTTTACGGAAGGCATCACGAATGGCGCGTGGATAGAGTCCTGCCATCGATGCTTTAGGCGTATGTCTACGAGACTCGCGAGTTCCACTTGGTACATGAGATGAAGTTTTATTCATAGATTTAGCCACCTCTAGCAATCAGAAAAGCTTCAGCAACAGAGCCGAGAGCCAACACAGGGAAGAAAGTCAATGCACCCATAATCAAAATCACGCCTGCGGTAACACTAGTAAATAGAACAGTATCAGTTCGTAATGTGCCTGTAGTCATTGCCACAGGTTGCTTACGGGATATCCCATCAGCCAACAGCAACAGAGCAATTAAAGGAATATAACGACCACCCAGCAAGCTAACGGAAGTGCTAAGGTTCCACCATAGCCCTGTTGCTGCGGGTTGACTATCGGCTAAACCTTCAAAGCCAGAACCGTTATTTGCTGCTGCCGAAGCATATTCATAAACAACTTGAGAGAGTCCATGAAATCCTGCATTGCTAATTCCAGCTAACTGATCGGGAAATGCTAAAGCGATCGCACTGGGAATCAGAATAAAAATTGGATGAATTAATAAAATCAAGAAACTAGTCAACACCACTTCATTCTTCTCGATCTTGCGTCCAAGAAACTCAGGAGTTCTTCCGACCATTAATCCAGTCACAAATACTGCCAAAATCGAATAGGAGAACAAGTAAGCAGTTCCAGTTCCCTGTCCACCCCAAATGATTTGCAGGAACATATTTGACAAAGTGATAAAGCCACCACTGGGCATCAGCGAATCATGCATTGAATTAACCGCGCCAGTCATCGTTCCTGTCGTGGTCACGGCAAATAATGCCGATTGCGCCCAACCAAATCGAACTTCTTTACCTTCTAGATTTGGACTCTGTGAACCGAGCAACGCATTTACAAGGGGATTACCTTGATATTCACCAATTCCTACGATGATAATGAAGGCAACATAAAGAATGAACACCATTCCAAACACTAGCCATGCTTGCTTACGGCTATTGGCAATTTCTCCGTAGGTAAAGATTAGCGCTGTAGGTATGGAAATCATCGTCAAAATCTGGATTAGATTTGTAAAGCCATTGGGATTTTCAAAGGGATGGGCGGAATTAGAACCAAAAAAGCCTCCACCATTTTCACCAAGTTGCTTAATGATCTCGAAATGCGCCACAGGGCCGATCGCGATCGCCTGACTAACATTTCCATCTTCAAAAGTTGGGACAATTACAGGCACTGACAAGGTTTCAGGTACACCTGCGGCGACAAATATTATTGCCCCAATAATGCTGATCGGCAACAAAATCCTCGTAATGGCAAGTGTTAAATCTCCATAGAAATTACCCAATGATCGCCCAGTCAAGCCACGAATAAATGCGATCGCGACAGCAATACCTGTCGCTGCCGAGGTGAAAAATAGAAATCCTAAACCCAACATCTGTGTAAAGTAACTGAGGGTAGTTTCACCAGAATAATGCTGTTGATTGGTATTGGTAATAAACGAAATCGTCGTATGTAGCGCTGTATCCCAACTGGGAGCGCTCAGTCCCGTTGGGTTTAGTGGCAATATGCCCTGAAAGATGATCATCAGGAATAGCAGTATCGCCATGACAAAGTTGCTATATAAAACTGCACGAATATATTGCCAAACTGTCATTTGCATTTGAGACTGAATGCCACTGAACTTAAAAATCAGTCTTTCAATCGGGTTTAAAGCCTTGTCCAGCAATGTCTTTTGCCCTAAAAACACTCGTGCGATGTAACCACCAAAGATCGGCGCGATCGCCACTATCAGCACTAGCGTTATTCCTATCTGAATCCATCCTTGTAGCATGGAGATTTCTGCTTCCTTATGAGTCGATGAAGTAACAAGCAATTGCTGTGATAGGCAAATCATCAACCTATTTCTCTACTCTGGCAAGGTATATCTTTTTGTTTAGAATCCTTGTGCCTAATCAAGCATAGGTTTTAGACACATTCAAGATTGTGCTGTTTAGATAGCGTTTAGATGGTGTTTAGCTAGCGATCACCTTGTCATCTCATGGTTAAGTGCATAGGCGATCGCTTCTAGCCAAAGTTTGTTTAAAACTACGATTCAACGATATGTTAGGATAAAAATTAGTTGAATTTAAAGAGTTGAAATGGGTTGGAACTAGAGTTTGAGTGGGATGAGCGAAAAGATAAAGCAAATCAAATAAAACACGGCGTTTCTTTTGAAGAGTCTGCTACTGTATTTGACGACCCATTATCTCTAAATTTTGATGATCCTGAGCATTCTAGAGGAGAAGAGCGCTATATTATATTAGGCTTATCAAATCAAAGTAGACTTCTGTTTGTATCTCATACGGATCGCAATAATAAGATTCGTTTAATTAGTGCAAGATTGCTTACACCAAAGGAGAGAAGATATTATGAGCGATGAAATTCAATATGAATTAGAAGATGATTTACGGGAAGAATATGATTTAAGTGAGCTTAAAAATCCTGTTCGCGGCAAATATTATCAACAGTATCGAAAAGGACATAGTGTTACTATTCATCATGAAGATGGTACATCTACTGTGGAACATTTCCCTCCACAAGATGATTTAATTATTCTCGATCCTGATGTCAAAATATATTTTCCCAATTCAGAATCGGTCAATTCTACTTTAAGAAGTTTAATCAAATTAATTCCTCGTTAGAAACTATTCAAGACTTTATTAGATAAGTTTTTTGATGGGGCGCTCGCCTTGTCATCTTATGGTTAAGGGCATATGCGATCGCTAACTAATTCTATAGCTCAATCAATCCTAAGCTTATTTGAATTGCGTTATCAACATACCCCATGAGGCGATCGGAGACGACACCCATTTTTTTGACTAAGCGTTGTTTATCAATGGAACGAATCTGATTGAGAAGAACTACGGATGTCACGTTTAGTCCGCCTTCTGGGGGATTGATTAAAACTTCTGTGGGATATGTCTCAGAGTCGAATTGGGATGTGATGGCAGCGACGATGGTAATGGGGCTGTATTGATTGGAAATATCATTTTGGAGAATGAGAGCAGGTCTAGTTTTCTGAATTTCTGAGCCAATGGTAGGGTCAAAGTTAACCAAATAGATTTCGCCTCTCTTGGGAAATTCTATTTTCCGTTTTGCCATGATTCCTCATCAATATTGAACCAGTCTTGAGTAATCCCTAAGTCTCGATCTGCGCGACGCAGTGCGCCCTGTTTGAGTTTTTCCCGTAGATTTTTCTTGGCTTCGGCGTTGATGTAGTACTTAACAGCTTGGTCAATGAAGTGACTGCGATCGCCTTTTGGTGCTATGCGATCTAGTAGCTGTAGTGTTTCGTTGGGTAATGTGATGTTAATGCGTTGATACATATATGGGTACACATTGGCTATGTGTATTATGCTAACTCATATTGTTGGCTAAGTGCATAGGCGATCGCCTGAAAGTATTAGAATAATTGAGACAACTGCAATAACAGCAATTACTACAATGACTAAATATAGCCAATTTCCTAGTGATGAAGAACTAGAAAAGCTCTTAGAAGAAGAGCCTGTGTACAGTGTGTATTGGGATAGTGAATCGCTTGGTGCTGGTGCTGACCTTGAGCAGGTATATCGTTGGGGCGATAAGTATATTGTTTCTCTCAGCAGTGACGAAAATACAACGGTATATTCATCACTGTTAGAAGCTATCGAAAGTAATGATCTCTTTAATGTCGGTGATGCAACTAAAGAGATCGATAGCTTAGAATTGTCTTCAGAAGAAATTGCTATTCGTCTAAGGACATTGGAGCAAAAGCCATACAAAGTTTTAATAAATAGTGAACTTTGGCAGTGTGACGATAATCAGAAGTTTAATAAGATTTGAAATATCTATCTATATATCTTTTGCAAGTTTAAGCCTCAAATTCACGTTTCGATTTAGCTTTTTAAATTCACGCTTATTTTCATCTCCACGATCAGTTGGGATAACGCAAATATAGTCTTGGGTAAGCTCAAAAACTGCCCTTTGTCCGAACATTTTTGCTAACTCACGAGCTTCTTCTTTACTTATACCTCCAACAGCAAAACTATCTTGTTTCCATACTCCATCGGGAGATTGACCAATAACCTCTCTGTATTCCCACTTCTCGTTAGAAGATTTGGACTTGCGATAGTTTAGAACATCACACATTGCCTTAGTTCGCACTTCGTTCTTTTCTTTTAAAAGTACTTCTTCTGATGGATTTTCAGCACTAATCACATAAATAGGTAGTTTCAAATCTTTCGACAAATCAACTGTGTTTACACCTACCCAATATTCCTCTACTTTCCCTTTTGTAACTATGTATGATTTTTCAAAAGCTTTCCATACTTGATCTCTATTTTCGGTTAGTTTTGTGATTTCTTCCAATAGCTTATCAATTTCCCAAATACACTCAATAACTTCTTCAATATCTTTCCCTTTCTCGTTAGCAAATGATAAAATACTTCCTCCGTGAGCTATAGTATTTCGCAACTTATGCATATCATCGGCGTTGTTGCATGAATAAAAAGAAGCCAAAAGATGGAGGATCTTAGGATAGACAATTAACGAACAACAGAACAGGAGACAGGTTTA
>NZ_PDDM01000030.1 GCF_002914585.1 Pseudanabaena sp. BC1403 | reverse complement strand
GAAATTTTGGGCAAGGTTAAAACATCATGTCAGTAAGATTATAGGAAAATGTGAAAGTTTATGGGATGCCGTACAGCAAGCCTTCTGTCAATTGTCCTAACTATCCCTTTCTTTGCTATAGTTAAATGGGAAACGATCATCGAATCTAAAGATGCACCTATTTTAGCCGCCGCCTTATTAGCTCAAAGCGATCGACTTTTAAGCCTCAATACCAAAGACTTTACCCCTAATGTAGCTAAGCAAAGTGGCTTAAAACTCCAAACCCCAAGTGAGTTTATTCAAGAGATTCGCTCAATTCTTACTTAAGAACTCTAGCTGCGGAGCGAAATAATGAAAGAATCATTGATTTATCAAGATATCTTGCTTGGAGGCAAGGCTAAGCTAAAACAGCGGATTAGATTGAGCTAAACATGACGCATTCCAACATTTCTGCGATCGCTTTTTGAGGAATAATTAGGAGGCCTCTGATATTTAAACGATATTGCGACTTGCGTGAGATGAAAATAATGCCATTTTGAGAATTGGTATAATCTTAAGGGGTTGAACAGGATTTTACAATTTTGGTATGATTAGTTTGAGTATTCAGTCAATATGGGAGAGCCATGCAATACACTGGAAACGTTTGGGATAAGGACGCTCTAAAAAATCCAGAGACAGAATATCAGCACCTATTGGATCTATTAAGAACCAAGCAAGATTTTGAAATGCTCTTTGTGCGTTGTTCACCTTCGGAGGGTGAGCAAATTATTAAAAGGACAAGGGCAGATGCAACGAATCGAACAATTCGTGTATTAAGGCTAGATCGGCCGATTGCCGATTTTCACGAAATGTTAGTAAATGAACAAGATTTACACGGTGTAAATCTACTATTTGTCACAGGTATAGAAGAATTTTTAGAGAATAAGATTATCGATCTAGATAATCATGATTTAGTCGAGAAGTTGACCCATGTTCCCCGTCCGCTTGCCCACCTGAGTCTGCTGCAATCTAAACTCAAAGAGAGTTTCCCGATCTGTTTTGTATTTTTACTGCCTTTATTTGCACTCAAATTTTTTATTGACAGCTATCCCGAATTTTTTAAAGGCAACATTGAGGTGTTTGAGTTTCCTACTGACATGGAATTGATGCGACAGGAGACTTTTCGCTGGGTCAGTGGCGATCGCTATGAAGCCTATGCTCAAATCACTGAAGAAGAACGCGATCGCAAATATGAGGATCTGCAAAAACTAATCGCAGCTCAACCCTTAATTTCCGAACGCCGCGTTGAGCTACTGCTAGAGCAAGGAGGTCTATTAGTCGCTGGCAATCGTTGCCAAGAGGCGATCGTCAATTGCGATCTTGCTTTGCAGATTCGTACCGACAATCATTTGGCTTGGTACAACCGCGCCGTAGCTTTAGACCTGTCTGGCCATCATGAAGAAGCTGTGCAAAATTATCGTCAAGCGATAACTTATAAGGAAGATTTTTATGCTGCTTGGCACAATCTTGGCACCTCATTAAGCATGTTAGAACGCTACGAAGAGGCGATCAATAGTTACAACCTCGCCCTCAAACACAAGCCTGATTACTATTATTCCTATGGTGGTAAAGGCTTAGTTTGTGGAATGATTGGCAAATATGAAGAAGCGATCGATCATTGTGAAAAAGCCCTAGCCATTAGACCTGACTATGTACAGGGTTGGTTTAGTCGCGCCTACGCTCTTGAAAGTCTTGGAAAGTATAGAGAGGCAGTAGCAAGTTACGATCGCGCCTTAGAGTACAAGCCTCACGATCATCAAATTTGGTATAGTCGAGCCAAAGCTCTTGAGCAATGGGGAAATTACACCGAATCGATCGCTAGTTATGATAAAGCTTTAGAGCTACGTCCCGATGACTATTATGCATGGAACAATCGGGGGCTAGTACTTAGCAAACTAGAACTTTATGAAGAAGCGATCTCTAGTCATGATCGAGCATTAGAAATCAATCCCGACGATCATTTTGCTTGGTATAGTCGAGGGAATGCCCTCAGCGGGCTAGGAATGCTCGAAGAAGCGATCGTTGCCTATGATCAAGCCATCCAAATATCACCGCAAGAAATACAGGTGTGGCAAAATCGTAAAATTGCATTGAGAAGACTTGGATTTGATTAAAGCTTAGGAAGGCAACAGAACAAAAAGCCCATGACCATACCACCGATCAATCATCCCTCCACCAACGTACTTGACACTGTATCAGCAGGATTCATTCCTACGCAGACCAATCATTGTAAATGCAAAGGCTTTAAAATACCTCTAAGCTTATTGATCACTGTGCCGTTTTTGTTAAACACCTTCGGCATCGTTGGCTTGATTGGGTGGTTATCATTTCGGAATGGGCACAATGCAATTCTTCTGCTCGCTAATCAGTTTCATCGCAAAGTTACCGAGCAAGTTCAAGATCGTTTACATTCCTATTTAGAGCTTCCCTATACTCTTAATCAACTTAATGCCAATAGCATTGAGTTAGGGCAAATAGAACCAAATAATGATGAAATCAGGGTTCAAGCTCACTTTTGGAAACAGCTGCAAAATTTTCCCCGCATTAGTAATATCTATGTCGCCACGGTTTCTGGCAAATACTGTGGAGTAAGACGAATCAAAGATCGATTTGCGATCGAAAATACTTATTCGACTTTTATGACCGATAATTTTGGGCGGCCGCAAACATTATTGATGGCAAAAAATAGCTTTAATTTAAGCGAGCGCCCTTGGTATAAAACTGTAGTTGAGACCAGACAAAGTATTTGGACTGAAGTATATACAGATTCGATGGCCGAAGAGCCTGCCATCACTGCGATTAGGCCTATTTATCAGGAAAATGGTGAGCTGCAAGGGGTTTTAGGCGTATCAATGCTCTTGGGTGACATCAATCAGTTTTTGGAGAACACAAAAGTTAGTAGCCATGGACAGACATTCATTGTCGAGCCTTCTGGTAAATTGGTAGCCACTTCTAATTCGGATGTAGAAATATCTTCACAGGAGAATAAATCAGAGCGAATTTTTGCAACCCAAAGTCAAGACAAATTAACGCGCACAGTTGCTGAATGGCTAAAATCACAGCCCGTATCGAACAACAATGAGATTCAGCAGTCAATGATCAAATATGAGGGTGAAACCTACTTTGTTCAAGTTGGGGAATTGAAAAATGACTCTGGGCTAAGCGGATTGAATTGGCGCATTGTTGTTGCTGTACCTGCATCTGACTTTATGTTGCAGATTAAAGAAAATTCAATGTCAACGGCGATGCTATGTCTGATCGCCCTCGGCTTAAATGCTATTTTGGGAATCATTGCTGCCCGTCGCATCAGTCGCCCCATTACTCAGCTTAGTCAGGCAAGTCAATCGATCGCTAATGGTAATCTCGATCAAAAAGTGGAAGATTCTTGTGCAATTGAAGAATTAGCAATTTTAGCAAATTCCTTTAATCAGATGAGCCGCCAGATGAAGAGATCTCATACGAGGCTGGAGGAATATTCACAGCTTTTGGTGCAAAAGGTGGATGAACGCACCTATGCATTACAACAGGAAATTCTAGAACATGAATTCACTGAAGCGGCTCTACGAGAATCGGAAGAAAAATTTGCTAAAGCCTTTCGGTCTAGTCCTGATGGCATGGCTTTACTATCCAATGACACATATAAACATATTGATGTCAATAATAAATGGTCAGAAATTACGGGATATAGCCGTGAAGAAGCGATCGGTGCTGCTCCTTCAGATTTAAATCTGTGGGTTGATTTAGAAGAACGCGATCGCATGTTAGGAATTTTAGGATCTGAAGGGAGAGTATTCAATTACGAAGCAAACTTTGTGACTAAGGAAGGAAAAAGATTCACGGGGTTAATCTCTTCCGAAACAATTGAGTTTGGCGGTAATGTTTTTGCGATCTACGCAGTCAAAGATATTAGCGATCGCAAAATTATCGAAGAAAATATTAAAGAGAGTGAAAAGAAATATCGCGATCTAGTGGAATCAGCAAACTGCATCATTCTTCGATGGGATACCCAAGGTCGAATTTGTTTCTTGAATGATTATGGATTGAGGTTTTTTGGATATCAATTAGAAGATATCATTGGTTCCTATGTATTAGATACAGTTGTCTCATCGAAAGATGTATCAGGAGAAGATCTCCGCAACATGATTGCCGAAATATGCTGTGCTCCTGAAAAATATCAACTCAATGAGAATGAGAATATTTGCAAAGATGGGCGGCATGTATGGGTAACTTGGTCAAATAAGCCGATTTATGACGACCAAGGAAAGTTAATCGAAATTCTATCGGTAGGTACAGATATCACCGATCGCAAACAAGCCGAAAAGGAACTGCAATCTGCCAAAGAAGTTGCCGATACTGCCAACCGAGCCAAGAGTGAATTCCTCGCAAACATGAGTCATGAGTTACGCACTCCCTTAAACGGTATCCTTGGCTATGCTCAAATCCTCAAGCGGAGCTATGACCCCGACAAGCATAAAGCAGGCTTAGAAATTATTCAGCGTAGTGGCGAACATTTACTGACTTTACTCAATGATATTCTCGATCTTTCTAAAATTGAAGCTAAAAAGCTAGAACTCAATCTTAGTGAATTTGAGCTTCCTAAGTTGTTGCAGAGCATTACAGATATTTTTCAATTGCAAGTACGTGCTAAGGATGTTGAGTTAATCTATCAACCTCTGACCACATTACCTACCACTATGTATGGTGATGAAAAGCGTTTGCGCCAAGTACTGATTAATTTGTTTGGAAATGCTGTGAAGTTTACCGATCGCGGCAGTGTATCTCTGATCGTAAATGTTCAGCCCTGTGAACCGAACAACAACTACAAAGTTCGATTTGAGATCGTGGATACAGGTGTGGGCATTGATCCTGACAGATTAGAAGATATCTTTTTGCCATTTCAGCAGGCAGGCGATCGCGCTCGTCGCTACTCTGGTACAGGTTTAGGTTTGCCGATCTGTCAAAAGATTGTGGAGATGATGGGAGGACAACTGCATGTGGAGAGTAGATTAAATGAAGGCAGTACTTTCTGGTTTGAAATTGAGTTAACTGAAGTTCCTAATCATGTTCAACCGATATTGATCGATAGTCGGACGATCGCAGGTTACTTGGGAGATCGACGCAAAATTTTGGTTGTCGATGACAAGACCGAAAACCGCATGGTATTAAATGATTTACTCACGCCACTCGGCTTCATTGTTGCCGAAGCAATCAATGGCTATGATTGTCTCACTCAAGCCCAAAGCTTTAAGCCAGATTTGATCTTATTGGACATGGTCATGCCACAACTGGATGGACATGAAACGACAAAGCAGTTACGCCAGTTACCAATGTTTCAGAAAACAGCGATCGTCATGGTTTCCGCCAGTGCGTTCAATCAAGATCGTAGTCTTAGTATTGCTGTAGGATGTAATGATTTCATCTCGAAGCCAATTGATCCTGATACTTTGTTTTATACAATGCGATCGCTACTCAATTTGGAATGGGAATATGATGATAGCAATATCTACGACGATACTGACATCAGTATTAGCAATGTCAAGATCGATGCGATCGGGCAACCTATGATTGCGCCGCCAAGCTTTACGGTCGAGAGATTGCTGCAACTTGCGCGGATGGGGGATATTATCGCGATTCAAGATGAAGTGGTACTTCTACAAGAAACTGATTCCACTTTTAGTCCATTTGCAAATCAAGTACTAGACTATGCTCGCGAGTTTCAAATCAAACGAATTCGCGAATTTTTAGAATCCCACAGACATGAAGTTTTAGCATAATTTTTAGGCTAATACTATAATTTACATTTATACCAATTCACAAAAGTGTGTCAACACTTTCGTGAATTAAAAACCAAGCCCAGTAAGGGTTTTAAAAGGACAAAATGGCGTAGCCATTTTGTCCTTAGGTATTACATTATCGTAGAGGAAGAAACCTGACTTGCCCTTCCCACTCGTCCTCAAGACTACACTCAGCAATGAGTATGATTTCCTCGATCGCTAAACCTACTGCAACTCGACGACTCACTTCAAACAACCCAGTCATAGTTAATCCTGCTTCAATTCGGTTGTAAGCAAAGGTGATCATTGTTGCAACATCATGAGTTAAGAGAACCCGCCCATTCTGTGCAGCCCACTCTAAAACAGTCGGGTCATCTTTTCCTGATAAGCCGACATCTTGAACGCGCACAATATCAACATCACGGCTTTGCTGCAAAACACCACGCACAATGTGATTATTGAAATTCTCATCAGCAAGAAATCGCGTCATGCTCAATTAACTGTGCCCATCTCGTCTAGCCAATAACCGCGCACGTATCCCCACTGGATTAAAACGCTGCTCTACTTCCTGACGAATCAACGAGGATTTTAGTTGACGTTCCACAAGATATGCATCAACTTCAACTTTATGTTTTAAGTAATAGCCAATAGCTGAATAAATATCAGAAAGCTCAAGGGATGTGTACTGCGCCCCAATTTCCTCTACTGTTGCACCTTCAAGAAAAGCTGTAACAACCGTATCTAGGGTTATGCGGGTTTTGCCAACTCGGACAACACCATCAAAATCAGTCTCTAAGGGTGCAGCTTCAACTGCAATTGTTAGTGTCATAGATTTTAACTTCAATAACTATCATCAATTATAAGTAGGAAGACTTAAGTTTTGTAGGATGGGTTAGTGCAACGTAATACCAAAACACAAAATGGCTACGCCATTTTATGTTTTTAAAACCCTTACAGGGTTTGGTTTTTAATTCACAGAAGTGTTGTCTCACTTTTGTGAATTGGGATAACGCATCAATTAGGCAAAAATTATGGGTTACGCGATCGCTAACCCATCCTACATAGCATCCAAACAACAAAAGCCTCGCATTGCGAGGCTTTTGTTGTTTGGATAAATCAAAGAATTAAGACATTGCTTGAATGATGTAATCAAAGTAAGGCTCAGTGGTAGCAGCATCATCTTTGCTGAGTAATGCTAGAGATGCATTCTTGAGGCAGCGCACTGCATCAGCCATACCTACCAAAGGAACACCAAGGGAGCTGTACATTTCGCGGACACCGATGATGCCGATTTTTTCGATGGGCTCCTTATCGCCTGCCAATACTCCGTAGGTTGTGAGGCGGATGTACCATGTGAAATCTCTCAGGCACTGGCTGCGTTGCTTTTGACCATAGGCATTTCCGCCTGGAGAGATGTAATCAGGATGAATTCTAAATAGTTCTGTGGTGGCTTTTTTGACGATTTTATCTTCGCTTTCTGCCAATACTGTGGCAATTCGCACCCTTTGAGCGCCAGTGGCGAGAAAGTTTTGCACACTTTGCAACTCAGAAATGCTGGGATAGCGGAGTTCTTCGTCGGCTCTTTCTAAAACTTGACTAACTACACTCATAATTAAAATAAAAAATTTAATATATTCGCCATCTAGTCTACCAAAAGCGGTGAATCCGCCAAGAATTTGTAATAAAATCACAAATCTTCATAATCAAAAGATAAAGTGGCGGCGCGAAGAGCCGCCACTTTATCTTTTGATTTTTAATTGCTTGAGCAACATTTTTAGCTCTGTAGCTAGGTTATAGCTGATCGCCCGATCTCCATAGCGCCAATCTTGATAAATCTGTGTAATTTTGGCGATCGCAGAGGCTTGGTTCTCGGAGACGCGATCGCCAAGACTAGCTACATATTCTTGAGGGGTTTGGTAAGAAGATTTAGGCTTACCTTGTTCCGATAGCCATTGCAGCATTTGTTGATAGGTGCGCTGCGGGATTGGCATTTTTTGCAAGCGTTGCAATTGCCACCACCAAATCGCAAATTGCCACAATGCCCAGCCACCAATACCGATGCCAAAGGCGATCGCTAAGCCAAAACCAATCCCGATCCAGCCCATTTCAATCAGCCAATTCACCAAACCGCCCACAAACTTACTAATACTTTCAAATAGCGATTCAAAAAATTTGTTAACTGGACTCGGCAAAAATTGAGCAATCCAATTCCAAAAGGTCTGCATCACGCCAAATGTCCGATTTTCCTCAATCGATGGCGGAAACAGAGGACGATTTGGCACGGGATCAAAGGCAACCCAGCCATAGGCAGGGAAGAAAACTTCTACCATTGACTGTGTATCAATGTTCTGAACCTCATATAGTCCTGTAAATGGGTTGAATTTGCCAGGGGCAAAACCAACCACATAGCGGGTAGGAATGCCTAGTGATCGCAACATTACCGCCATGGTTGAGACAAAATGACTTTCTTCACCGCCGCCTTGCTCAATAAACTGTGATACGAGATCGCCCTTAGACTCATCAAACTTTAGCGGTTTAATCGCGTAGTTTTGCTTGATGCTTTGGGCGATTTGTACCACAACATCGTAGACATTATCTAGAGAGATTGGCTTGCCATTAGGATCTTTGGCAGTAGAAACGATATCTAGAGCCGCATTCCGAACTTCAGGTGCTAAATTCGCAGGGACTTGTAAATAATAATTGCGAATTGACTTCGCATATTCGTTGGGCATTTGCCGCAGTAGTTTTGGATTGCGAGATACCACATTAGAAATTACCGTATAAGTAAGATCTTCAGGCAAGGGGCCAGGTCCACGAATCATGCCTTCGGGATCTATATCTAACTCTTCACTAGGGAAAAAGATCTGTTTCGGTATAGATGCCGCAGGTACAAGGTTAGGAAAGTTTGGCGATGTAATCGTATAGGTTTGGACTACCTCTCGGCTTTCAATAGGCTGTCCTTTTTTAGTGAAGCCAATCGATGCATGGGGCGGTATTGCAACAAAAAATTCATAATTGAGTGGGTTACGTTTAATTGTGCGGATTTGCTTGGGATCATTACGAGAAATACGCCAGCCCTTTCCTGTAAATTCGTCATAAGCCATCACTCGCCAAAATAGCTCTGCTTGCGATCGCACCCGCATTACCAATTCAGGTTTGCGTTGATTATTCTGTTTAGCCCCAGAAACCGTGTCAATCTCAGGGGCAAACAATTGGGGTAAGGTTTCTTGCTCGTTATTACCACTATTTCCCCCAGTGCCATTTGCGCCAGTTCCATTTGCCCCAGCCTGTTGCTGCTGTTGCTGCCGCGTTAAAATATCGCCTTTTGACATCTCTCGTTTCACTGAGAGATTTACGCTTACAGGAAAGTTGCGTAGCTGAAAACCTGGTAAGCGGGGTAAAAAGGCAAAAATTGTCAGGCCTAATACCAATACGATCGCTAGTAGTCCCGACAAAGGTAAAAGAGAAATCCCCATTTTTTTGGGTTGAAAACCGCTAGTTTGCACACCCAAACGCGATCGGTGGTCGAGTAATAAAATTGGAATCCCCACCACTAAAAAGGCGATGAGCCACAACGCGAAAACCATCGTTTGGCTTAAAGTCGCCGCCAAAGCCATCAAAATCAAGCCGATCACAATCGAATAGCCCAAATCTTTGCGGCGTGGTAAGTCAAAACTATGCAAAACCTGCAACTGGATTAACAATCTTGCCAGTAATAGCCTCGTTTCATCGGTATTCCGCACCAGATCTCCGAGAAATACGACCAACATACTAATCATGGCGATCGCAATGAATAATTTCACGATCACATTACGTTTGCGTCTTGCATACCATGCCCAGACTCCTGCGATCGCGCTTAGAGGGATTGCCCAAGCACTATTTCCCGAACTCGCAACCGAGTCCATTGCCCCAATACTAATAAATACAAAGATTTGCACCAGCACTCGCAACGGAATCGAATCTTCAACTCCCGCGATCGTAAATTCTGAAGCTTTTCGCAATTTATCAAATGCACCGATCTTGGGTTGAGGCTGCTGAATCGTATCCATATAGCTCTGAAGTGAGAGAGTATTTGCATTCAACACCTAGTATAAACAGTGTGAAGCCAAATTGAGAGGGGTAGAGCTTTTCAAGTGCTTTATATAGCTGTAGCCTGATAAAAACCCAAAAGTAGAATTGCGGCGCTTCGCGCCGCAATTCTACTTTTGGGTTTTAAAACACAAAATGGCGTAGCCATTTTGTGTTTTTAAAACCCTTACTGGGTTTGGTTTTTAATTCACAAAAGTGTGGCAACACTTTTGTGAATTGGTATTACATTCTGACTTGATTGGCTATAGTTGTCCCAATTCTGAAAATGGCACGCCATTTTCAGAATTGGGATAAAATCGCTTAACTGATTGGAACGTAGGTCAATGCTGCAATTCACTCAACAACATTATTTTGCATTAAAGCTTTTCTCTGCACTGGGTTGTGGATTGATGGCTGGAGTCTTCTTCGCTTTCTCCACTTTTGTAATGAATGCTCTTGCCAGACTTCAACCGAAGCAAGGTCTTACCGCCATGCAATCCATCAATATTGCGGCGATCAATCCGTTATTCATGGGAATATTTTTGGGAACAGCCGCGACCTGTATATTTATTGCTGGATCTTCGCTGTCAAACTGGTATCAAACCAAGGCAGCTTACCTACTCATCGGTAGTTTGTTCTATCTTATCGGCACATTTGGCGTAACGATCCTGTGCAATGTGCCTCTAAATGATGCGCTAGCGATCGCCGATCCAGATAGTGCTAACGGCGCGAGTCTATGGGCTAACTATCTTACCAACTGGACAATCTGGAACCATGTGCGAACGATATCAGCACTTTTGGCAGCAGCAGCAATCACAATCGCCCTCCATGAATGAGAAAATGAATGAGAACAATGCTAGTCAGATCCGCGATCGCGTAAATGAGGTTTATCGTCAAGAATCTCGGAGTATTTTTGCTACCCTAATTCGCTTAATTGGCGACTTTGATCTTGCAGAAGAGGCAATGCATGAAGCCTTTGCCGTAGCGGTCAAACAATGGTTGCGAGATGGCATACCAGCCAATCCTAGAGCTTGGCTGGTCTCCGTTGGACGCTTCAAAGCAATTGATACAATTCGCCGCCGTACTCGCTTCGATGCATCTTTAGCAGAACTATCTCAACATCTCAACACAAGCGATAACACAATTACAGAGGATGAAGATGTAGAAGACGATCGCTTGCGCTTGATTTTCACCTGCTGCCATCCAGCCCTATCGCGAGAAGCACAAGTAGCCTTAACCCTCCGAGAAGTCTGTGGACTCACCACCGAAGAAATTGCCAGTGCTTTTCTGATCGCGCCACCCACCTTAGCCCAGCGCATCGTCCGCGCCAAAGCTAAGATTCGCGACGCGCACATTCCCTACCAAGTGCCAGCGATCGCTGAACTACCCGATCGCTTAGACACGGTATTGCAAACAATCTACTTAGTGTTTAACGAAGGATACGCAGCTTCATCAGGGAGATCTCTAACAAGAAATGACCTCTCGGAAGAAGCAATTCGCTTAGGGCGACTAGTAGTGGATCTATTACCAGATGCGGAAGCGATCGGATTGTTAGCCCTGATGCTCATGCAAGAATCGCGACGTACTGCCCGC
The DNA here is from genome assembly GCF_002914585.1 of Pseudanabaena sp. BC1403. Classification (NCBI taxonomy): domain Bacteria; kingdom Bacillati; phylum Cyanobacteriota; class Cyanophyceae; order Pseudanabaenales; family Pseudanabaenaceae; genus Pseudanabaena; species Pseudanabaena sp. BC1403. The sequence continues at coordinate 49,698 of NZ_PDDM01000030.1, read as the reverse complement.
ACATCCTCCACAGGCGATCTCATTCTGCTAGAAGATCAAGACCGTTCCCTCTGGAATCAAGCATATATTGCGGAAGGCAGGGCACTTGTGCGGCAAGCGCTATCATCTCCACAGTTTGGCTCATACACAATTCAGGCTGCGATCGCCGCAGTACATTCTGAAGCCACAAGTGCCGAGGCAACGGACTGGGCACAGATTGTCGCCTTGTATGATCTACTCATGCGCGCAGAGCCATCACCAGTGGTTGATTTAAATAGAGCCGTGGCAGTAGCGATGCGCGATGGCTTTCTAACGGGATTGCAACGGATCGATGCCATCTTATCGAATGGCGATTTAGCTGACTATCACTTAGCCCATGCGGCAAAAGCCGATCTCTGTCGGCGCTTGGGCAGAAATTCACAGGCAAGAGAATCCTACCAACGCGCCCTTGCGCTCGTGAAACAAGAACCAGAGCGGCGGTTTCTCGAAAAACGTCTCCAAGAACTGAACTAACAAAATATCTAGAGGCGTTGCGGAGCAACGGCTCTAGATATTTTGTAAAAATATTTTGCCGCGTTGTCGATTTACAGCTTCACCGAACGACTACTAGATGAAGGCAACTAATTTTAGGTGAAACTCTGGAGGCAACGATGAAATTTATATGCCTTGGATATATGGATGAGGCGAAATGGGATCAGATATCAGAAAGCGATCGCACAGCGCTGATGGAGGAATGTTTAGCCTATGACGACGAGCTACGTCGAGGCGGACACTTTGTTGGTGGCGAAGCTCTCCAAAGCATCCGCAATGCCGCAACACTGCGGTATCAGAACGGTAAGGTCACGATTACAGATGGCCCCTACGCTGAAACGAAGGAACATCTGGGCGGCATCCTCTTTCTTGAAGCTAGAGATCTGAACCACGCAATCCAGTTGATGTCCCAACACCCTGGGGTTCGCAACGGAGCTTTTGAGATTCGAGGGGCTGATGAGGAGATTAACGCTATGGTTGCCGCGCGAGATCTGTAAGAGAAGACTTGAAAACCCTTATTAACTATTTAGGAGCAAAATATGGACGCTGAACCTCAAAAAGAACATCAATGGCTCGATAAATTCGTTGGCGAATGGATTTCTGAAGCCGAATGTATGATGGGACCTGACCAACCACCATCGAAGACCCAAGGAACTGAGATAGTCCGATCGCTTGGCGGACTTTGGATCGTGGCAGAAGGCGAGTGTGAGATGCCCGATGGTAATCGTGGTACGACCATTATGACGTTGGGCTATGACCCCAAAATCAATCGGTATGTGGGAACGTTTATCGGCTCAATGATGACGCATCTCTGGATTTACAATGGCGCTCTTGATGAGTCTGAAAAGATTCTTACACTCGATACAGAAGGACTAAACTTTAGCCAGAGTGCGATCGCTAAGTATCAAGACATCATTGAGTTTGTTAGTGATGACCATCGGATCATGCGATCGCAAATTCTTGGTGATGATGGCAAGTGGCAGCAGTTCATGACAGCGCATTATCGGCGCAAGCATTAGTTCGCAACAAATATTTAGCGATCGATCCTGAAATATATGTAGCTCATGCTATGGATTGAGCTATGATTACCGTGCAATAATCATAGCTCAAGAGGATCGATCATGAAATATATGTTGCTCATTTACAGCGACGAAACCGCATGGACAGAAAATGAGAGAGAGCAATGCTACGCGGAGTCAGTGCATCTCACCCAAGATCTGAATGCGAACGGTCAATACTTGGGCGCTTCACCTCTGCAATCTGTTGCCAAGGCAACTAGTGTGAGGATTCGTGACGGCAAACGACTAGTAACTGATGGCCCATTTGCTGAAACACGAGAACAACTTGGCGGCTACTTCTTGATTGATGCAACCAATCTCGACGAAGCGATCGCGATCGCCGAACGCATTCCCACAGTCCACAAAGGCACGGTTGAAATTCGACCGATTCTAGAGCTATCAGGCTTGCCATCAGAAAAGTAGTCTTCATAAATAGAACGCGCTCCAAATTTCTCATCAGCTTTTAAAAAACTTTTCTAGAAAAATTTGCTCAACCTGTCGATCTCTTGCCATCCCATTCGACTAGATCGTGAAGCAAAGGTTGAGACGCTCTTAACTCTTCATAGCAATAGTAAACAGGAGATTGAAAGATGAAAGTCATGGTTATGGTCAAAGCGACCAAAGACTCAGAAGCTGGCGTGATGCCCAGCGAACAACTGCTTACGGACATGGGTAAATTCAACGAAGAATTGGTCAAAGCAGGAATTATGCTAGCTGGTGAGGGACTACATCCTAGCTCAAAGGGAGTGCGGGTAAGGTTTTCAGGAGCAAATCGCAGCGTCATTGATGGGCCATTCACAGAGACAAAGGAACTAGTGGCTGGCTACTGGATCTGGCAAGTAAAGTCGATGGAAGAAGCGATCGCATGGGTCAAACGCTGTCCCAATCCCATGCCATCAGAATCAGAGATTGAGATTCGTCCGCTTTTTGAGGCGGCAGATTTTGGCGATGAATTTACACCTGAACTTCGGGAACAGGAAGAACGCATCCGCGTAGAGACAGAAAAGCTCAAAGTTTAAGCATTCAGACTGTTTTAAGCGTCGCACGCATAGATTTCGCAATCATTTATTAACCCAAGGAGTACATTATGCAATTGAATCCCTATCTAACTTTCAACGGTCAATGTGAAGCTGCCTTTAAGTTTTACGAGCAGTGTTTGGGTGGCAAAATCGTGATGATGATGACCCACGGCGAATCACCTATGGCAGAAAAAACTGCCGAAGCATGGCGCAATAAAATTCTCCATGCCCAATTAACCATTGGCGATATCGTATTGATGGGTTCTGACGCTCCCCCTGATTACTTTGAAAAACCACAGGGTTTCTCCGTCAATCTTCAATTTGAAGATGTAGCTGAAGCAGAACGAGTATTTCAGACATTGTCAGAAAGTGGAACGATACGGATGCCACTTCAGGAAACCTTTTGGGCTAAACGATTTGGTATGTTTGTCGATCGCTTTGGAATTCCTTGGATGGTTAACTGCTCGGAAGCTTCCTAGCTCAGTATTTTGATGGATTTCAGGCTTCGACTGCGCTCAGTCCGCAATGGCTAGCACAGTCGAAGTCAACCTTGGCTATAAATTCTTTTTAACAATCATTTGAAGAGTAAAAGTCCTATGCAAAAAATTACCCCATTCTTATGGTTTGATGGTCAAGCCGAAGAAGCAATGAATTTTTATACTTCTATTTTTAAAAATTCTAAGATTGTGAGTGTGATGCATTACGGAGAAGCTGGCCCTGGAGCTAAGGGAACAGTTATGTCTGCAACATTTGAAATTCAAGGACAAAAATTTATAGTGTTAAATGGTGGACCACACTTTACATTCTCACCAGCCATATCGTTTTTTGTGAACTGCGAAACGCAGGAGGAAGTAGACGAATTGTGGGAGAAGCTATCCGAAGGTGGCAAGACAAACAGATGTGGTTGGCTAGATGACAAATTTGGAGTGTCATGGCAGATTGTTCCTACGGCTTTAGGAGTGATGTTGCAGGATAAAGATGCCGAGAAATCCCAAAAAGTTATGGCGGCTATGCTGCAAATGGATAAACTTGACATCGAAACTTTGAGGTACGCATATCTCTCATAGTCATTAATTTCAAATTGTTGATTCTTTTCTATTCCCATAGGAAATAGCAGATCGAGGATTTGGGCGCAGGGCTTGCTTTTTTAATTCACAAAAGTGTGACAACACTTCTGTGAATTGGTATTATTGAAAATCATCAAAAATCCTCAGAGGCTCCTAATGCTTTGAGAGTAGATTTTTGAGCATCCGTTAAACCTTTTACCTTAGTAATATTCATTCCCTCATAGGGCTTTGGGATTTTTAATGATTTTAAACTCTTTCCAGATTGCATATCCCAAAGCCTATTAACTCCATCCTCACCGCCATTTGCCAAAATCTGTCCATCAGCGCTGAAAATCACATCACCCATATAGCCAATGCCGAGATCTCTCACTAAATTTTTTAAGTATGTATTAGTGTTCAAATCCCACAACTTTATTTCTGTAGCATTTCCACTCATTGCTAGGATTGAAGCAGTTGGGTTTAGGGCGATTGTCCAAATAGGAAATTGAATTTGTAAGCTCCTCACGCATTTAACAGTTTCAAGCTCCCAGAACTTAACCGTGCAATCCATACTGCCGCTAATCAACATGCCATCTTGACTAAATGTTAAACTTTCAACGCGATCGCTATGTCCCGTAAAAGTCATTAGACATTCATGCGATCGCAGATCCCAAATTTTAATCGTGCCATCCCAACTGCCACTAGCAAGGATTTCACCATTGGGATGGATAGCTAGAGATTGAACAGGGCTATCATGACCGTACAGAGTATTTAAACATTCTCCCGTTTTCAGATGCCATATCTTGATTGTGCGATCGCCACTTCCTGAAATCAACATCTCGCCATTAGGAGAGAAAATCACAAACCTCACCCACGTAGAATGTCCTTGGAGGATTTGGGGACAGGTTCCATTTTTAGTGTCAAAAATCTTGATCGAATGGTCATAGTTGCCACAGGCAAAGGTTTGCAGATCAGGGCTAAAGGCAACTTGCATGACTCCCGATGTCCCCAGATCGAAATTTCTCAAACATTTTGTATTCTGAACATCCCAAACCCTGACGCTCTGTTCTTCATAACTAAACGAGAAGAGAAGATTGCTATCGTGACTAAAGACAACAGGCTTTGTAGCTTTGTGATAGCCCTGAATTGTTCTAATACATTGACCAGTTTCCACATCCCATAACTTCACAATCCGATCATCACTGCCACTCACCAAAGCCTTCGCATCGGGGCTAAAGGCAACCGACCAAATGCGATTTTTATGACCATACAGAGTTCTAATTACTTCACCCGTACTCATTGACCAAAGCTTCACCGTTTTATCATCACCTGCACTTGCTAGCATCTGACCGTCAGAACTGAAAGCGATCGCCCAAATCTGTTTCTGATGTCCTGCGATCGCGCTCACGATTTGCCCCGTATTAATATCCCAAATCTTGATCAGACAATCTTCACCAGCACTAGCAAGCTGTCCATCTGCGCTATTCGCGTCAATTTGTGGCGCAAAGGCAAGGGAATAGACAGCACTAGAATCGACAATTGTTCGCAGACATGCACCCGTTTGCACGCTCCATAGTTTAATTGTGTGATCCAAACTGCAACTAGCAATTATTTGACCATCAGGACTAAAGGCAACTGATCGCACGATCTGTTCATGTCCCTCTAAGGTCATCAAGCATTTACCTGTCTTGACTTCGGTAAGTTTGACTGTGCGATCGCCTCCACAGCTGGCAATCAAGCGATCGTCAGGACTAAAGGCAAGACTCGCAACTCCTAGGGCATGGGCTTCCATTGCAAGGAGACATTCTCCTGTCTGCACATTCCATAGCTTGATTTTGCGATCGAGGCTACCGCTCGCGAGCGTTTTACCATCGTGACTGAAGGCAAGTGCAAATATAAATTCGCTATGGGCTTGAGTTTTGAAGAGTTGACTGCCATCCGCCATCAGCCAAAAATAAATCCAGCCCCTGACATCGCTAGTGGCTAAAATATTGCCATCGGGACTAAAGGCAGTTGCCATCACACTGCTAAAGGTGACTCGAAAAGCAGATTTAGATAGATCGCAGTTAGAGAAATTTACTCGATGGAGTTCCACGGCTCTAAGGTCAGCTTGCCAAATCGATAAATTAGAGAAGTCGTAACCCGTCAGATCGATATGTAGATAGCAGAGAAGATTCAATAAATTGCCACCTGCATATCCTTGCTTCGATGGAATTTCTGTTTTTAGTTTAGTTAATGCCAAGGCGATCGCTTGATAGCCCACCTTATCAGCAACAGATTGGAGGATAAAGCGAGTTTGAGCATCACGAATGTAATCTTTGGCAGTGGCTTCGATGAGAGCGTGACTATGGAGCAAATTCAGCTTCTGTTCAGCGCAGTTAATCTCCTGACAAATCTTGTCGATGAATTGATAATTGACATATTCCATCACCACAGGCTGAAGGGTGAATCCATTAGCCGTAACTTCAATTAGCGATCGCTTTTTCAATAATTCCAAAGTTGCAAACAGGTTTTTCTTGGATTCTATCGATAGTAAACTCTCCCTGAGATTAATAGCCGAAATCGGTTCGCGGGCGATCGCTAGCCAATACATCACCTCCTGCTCAGCTTGCGATAGTCTCAAAAATTGCCGATGGAGCAAATCCTGAATATCGCCAAAGGTCAGTCCGCCTTCCCGCATTAAGGTCAACATTTGCGCAACATCACCCCCCAGTAAATCGCGAATCCCTGCGGCGACAATTTTTAGCGCGAGGGGATTGCCTGCATAATGGGTGATGATTTCCTGCCATTCCGCATCATTTGCCTCAATAGATTCTTTCTCAAATATTTGCAATCCATCCTGCTGCGATAAGCCCGATAAAAGCAGCGATCGCACTTTGTCACCCATCAATCGCGATAGTTCAGGTGGTGCTTCGCGACTAGTCACCACCAAACAGCTTTGATGGCTATGTTCGTCGATATATCTAATTAAATCACCATAGCCTTCATAACCAGAGCGATAGTAATAGCGATCGCTCAAAATTGATTCCAGATTATCAATTACGATCAAACATCGCCGCGCATCTAAATAACGCATTAGTAGGTCAAGCTGTGTGGATAGATTATCTGGTAGATCAAGTGGTTGCGGATGGGAAAGAAATTGCAAAATATCTGTGAGGATGCTCTCAAAAGATGGTGCATTGCGTAGCGATCGCCAGATCGTAAATTCAAATTCTTCTTTTAATTGATGGGCGAGTTGTGATGCTAGGGAAGTTTTGCCCATGCCACCCATGCCCAAAATGGTGACAATTTGACAGCGATCGCTGATTACGAATTGCTCTAACTGTTGCAGTTCGGCAGTACGTCCATAGAAATCACGAACTTGTTGAGCCTCCTTTAAATCTACTTGTGGAGTCCTTGCGATCGCCTCTTGCCAATCCACACCCAAAAATTCACAGATCTGCGTGAAGGTATCTTGGCGAATATCATCCCCCTGAAAAAAACGCTTAGCCACACCAATCGATCCAGCCCTTTCTAAGACTTGGCTAGCAGTCTGGGACAGCCCAAGCTGACGCAATTTATCCTTGAGTATTTGCTGTCCTCGTTTAGACGCTTTTGCCATATTTTTTCGCGATAGTTCTGAAGGGCTAAAACTCATTGCTAGCCCTATTTTACAGATCGCGGTAATAGCGATCGCAAAATACCGATCCTATTGACGATCCTGCAACTGATCCTAAAAGTGAGTCTTTCATCCAAGTTAGCTCAGGCATCCTATTAGACAAGCGTTATTTATATCTAATAGGAGTTGGACATGAACAAGAATTTTTGGCTCAAGGGTTTTCAAGTTAAAGCGATCGTCATCTCGCTGTCGTTAGCCTTGCCAGTCGTAGTCATGGCACAAACCTATAGCGATCGGCAAGGCAATTCCTATACTTCTGAAGTACCTGCATATTCTTACTCAATTGCCGATTTAGCCAATGCAATGCGCTGGCATTGATAGTTGATGAAACAAGAGGACTATTTAAAGGAAGATCCCCATGCAAATTGAAAGAGAAGATCTGGATTGGGCAGTTGACAAAAATTTGATCGATGCAAAGGTAGCTGAGCGACTCTGGCAGGCTTTGCTAACTAGGAAGCAGCATGTACCAAAATTTAATTTTACTAATGTTGCATACTATTTTGGCGCACTCATCGTCATTTTTGGGATGTTTTTCTTCCTGACCCTTGCATGGGAATCACTAGGTGGACAGGGTATTTTCGCCCTATCTTGCATTTATATACTAATTTTTACTCTTGCAGGAAGAAGTTTGTGGTTTGATCGCGGGCTAAAAATTCCTGGAGGTTTGCTCACAACTATTGCTGTGTGCATGGTTCCACTAGCAATTTATGGCTTCCAGCGAATGATGGGGATCTGGCCAAATGGAGATCCTGGAAACTATGGCAACTACCATATGTTGATAAAAGCTAGTTGGTTTTATATGGAGTTGGGCACGATTTTCGCTGGTCTACTAGCACTATGGTGGATTCGCTTTCCCTTTCTCACATTGCCGATCGCTTACTCGCTATGGTACATGTCAATGGATTTGACTCCGTTGATTTTTGGTCAAAATGAATATGCTTGGAATGAGCGATGTCTAGTTTCTTTCTGGTTTGGTATTGCCACTATCATAATTGCTTTTTTAATTGATCGACGCATCCGTCGCAATCAGGGTGACTTTGCCTTTTGGCTGTATTTGTCTGGATTGACAGCTTTCTGGGGCGGTTTAACATTGATGAATGCTGGTGGCGAATGGGAACGCTTCCTCTATTTCCTAATCAATCTGTTTTTGATTCTACTATCTATTTTGTTGAGAAGACGTGTATTTGTCATCTTCGGGGCTATGGGTGTTCTCGGTTATCTAGGACATCTTTCATATACAGTATTTCGTGATTCGTTACTTTTTCCCATCGTGATTTCTTTTGTTGGTGTTTTAATAATTTTTGCTGGGGTACAATACCAAAAAAAATCTACAGCATGGGAATTGTGGTTACGCCGCGTTCTTCCTGAATCATTGTTGCAATTCTTACCAAAGGATACTTGATCCTAAAGCAATTCAAGTTTTACCTTGGACATAAAACCCAAATAAATAAGGGCGGCGTGAAGCGCCGCCCTTATTTATTTGGGTTTTGATTTGTCATAGCTGTGAAATATATCTATCTCCCGTATAATACCAATTCACAAAAGTGTGCCGACACTTTTGTGAATTAAAAATCAAACCCAGCAAGGGTTTTCAAAACACAAAATGGCGTAGCCATTTTGTGTTTTGGTATAATTCAAATAAATCGTCAGCCATAAACTTAGGGATGTAAGAAGATTCATGGACGTAAAAGCCGCAGTTGCCTTCGCCGCAGGACAACCCCTCAAAATCGAGACAGTCCAACTAGATCCCCCCAGAGCAGGGGAAGTTCTTGTGGAAATCAAAGCTACAGGGGTTTGTCATACCGACGCATTCACCCTCTCAGGAGATGATCCCGAAGGGTTATTTCCCGCTATCCTCGGGCATGAAGGTGCGGGTGTCGTCGTCGAAGTCGGTGCAGGCGTAACATCTCTCAAAGCAGGCGATCGCGTCATTCCTCTCTACACTCCCGAATGTCGCAACTGTTCCTACTGCCTCAGTGGTAAAACCAACCTCTGTCAAGCAATTCGCGTCACCCAAGGTCAAGGCTTAATGCCCGATGGAACCAGCCGCTTCTCCATCAATGGCGAAAAAATTCATCACTATATGGGAACCTCCACCTTTGCGAATTATACCGTTCTTCCTGAAATCGCCTTAGCCAAAATCCGCGATGATGCTCCCTTCGAGAAGGTTTGCTACATCGGCTGTGGCGTAACTACAGGCATCGGTGCAGTGATTAATACCGCCAAAGTTGAATATGGCTCTAACGTCGTTGTCTTTGGCTTAGGTGGCATTGGTCTAAATGTGATCCAAGCCTGTCGTATGGTCGGCGCAAATATGATCGTCGGCGTAGACATTAATCCCAAAAAACGCGCCCTCGCTGAAAAAATGGGAATGACGCATTTTGTGAATCCTTTAGAAGTAGAAGGCGATCTCGTTCCCTACCTCGTTGACTTGACCAAAGGCGGTGCAGACTATACCTTTGAATGCATCGGCAGAACCCAAACCATGCGTCAAGCTCTCGAATGCTGCCACAAAGGCTGGGGTGTGAGCGTAATCGTCGGTGTCGCAGGAGCAGGTCAAGAAATCAGCACTAGACCATTTCAACTAGTCACAGGTCGAGTCTGGAAAGGTACAGCTTTTGGTGGTGCAAAGGGACGGACTGATGTTCCCAAAATTGTCGATTGGTATATGGAAGGCAAAATCGATATCGATAGTTTGATTACAAATGTAATGCCGATTGAGGAAATCAATGAGGCATTCGCGATGATGCATAGAGGCGACGCGATTCGGACAGTGTTGACCTTTTAACTGTAGTGGATAGACATAGCTAAAATGATGTAATAGATTTTAGGTTAAATGCTTGCTGCATGAACATTCTAAGATTTTCTTAATGTACTAAATTAGATATGTCTATCCAGTAGGGTGCGTTAGCCCTAGCGTAACGCACCATCTAACCTTTACTGAAAATAACGATAAACTTCCTTACGATAATATAGATGTGATGATAGGCGATCGCGATAGTTCATATTTTTAGATAGTTTTTGATTTCTCGCTTTTTGTCTTACCGATATATTTTTTTATCGGTTTATAATGCGTGAAATGCGATCGTCCTAAACACCATGACTCAAGAGCCAGAATCAAAATCAAAGCTATCTCTCGAAGAACAGATCACCGATATTGTTTTGAAAACGATCAAGACTGGTGGCATTGCTGGTGGTGGGATTGGCGCGTTTTGGCAGTTGTTTATGGCGAGTGATATTTCCAAGGCGATCGCCTCGATGGTAATTGGTGCAGGCATATCCTATGGCGCGGCTTTGCTGCAACCAATCCATGAAGGCAATAAAAAGCGCTTTAAGGGTTTAGGAGAATCGGCGGATCGGGGAATCGAAAAGCTTAGCGAAAATGTAGCGGCAAACTGGAAAACGCTTGGTTTTACGGAGAAATATCTCCAATGTCAGATGTGGGACTGTCATGAAGACTATGCGGTGGGATTGCGGGAAGATGAGAATTTGCCTGTGAATAATCCTTTGCTGCGTGAGGTGTTTGTGCCTTTGGAGCTATCATCAGATTCCATTGCATCGGGTTATGAATTTCGCGATCGCGATGAAAGTTGCCAGCAGATCCAGATTTGGGAATTGCTGGAAAGGGTAAAGCAGGATAATCGGTTGCGTCAGATTGCGATTAGGGCTTGGGGTGGCTATGGCAAATCAACTTTGTTAAAGCATCTTACTTACATTTACAGCACTGGCGAATATTGCAAGGGTGATTTTCGCAAATATAAGGCTCATAAGTTTGTGCCATTTTTGCTGTATTTAGCAGGATGTTGGAAGGAGATCACCAAAGAGAATCCGCCAGATTTGACTGAACTATTGACCAAGTTTCACATTGGGCGATTATCCAAGATTAAGGAATTAGAAACAGTTCCACCGAATTGGGCGCTAAATTTGCTGCGAAAAGGTGATGCTTTGGTAATGTTTGATGGATTTGATGAAGTACCGCCTGCGGAGAGGGCAAAGGTAAGCGAGTGGTTGAGTGCAGAGATGCAGAAATATCATGAGGCAGTTTTTATTATGACTTCGCGCCCAACGGCTTATCGTGAGGACTATGTGGCTCGAAAACCAACGGCGGGTTTTTGGATTCAGGATTTTAATCAGGAACAGCGTAAACAGTTTGTGGAGCAGTGGTATTTGTGCCAAGAGCGCTATGCGAGAGCTGGGCGGAATACTCCTGATGTGGAGGCAAAGGCTAAGGAAAGAGCAAAGTCTCTATTGGAACAAATTAAGGCACGTCCAGAGTTGAATGATATTGCGGGGAATGTGTTGCTGTTGAATATGATGGCGCGATTTCATCGGGACAATAAGCAGGGATCGGAGTTGCCGCAGCGTAAGGTGGAGCTATATCAAGATATTTGCGAGTTGCAATTGGGGCGGCGAGCGAGTGCTAGAAGTATTATCTTAGTTCTCAATTCGATTAATCAGCGACAGGAAGTATTACAATTTGTGGCGTTACAAATGATGTGTGGTGGCTCAAAGACATATTTTACTGATTTAGCTATATCTTTAGAACACTTTGAAAAGGAGGGATTTAAGCAGATCTCTCAAGCTGATTTGCTGGAGTACATAGCGATCGCGCTGGGAAAAATAGATCCCGATGTATCTGCCCAAGATTTTCTGACGCAATCGGAAAATATCAGTGAGTTGCTAGTAAAAATGGATGGAAATATTTACCAATTTGCCCATCTCAGTTTTCAAGAATTTTTGGCTGCATGTGAACTGGTCAGGTTGAAAGAAGGTGGTGAAAAACTCCTCTTCAAATGCTTAGGAATTAGTGCATGGAAAGATGTTGTCTTGTTTTATGCTGCAATGATTAATCCAACCAAATTAATCCAAGAGGCTCTCAGCCAAAAGCACAACGATCTCGCCTATCTCATTTATAAGCAGTCTGAGAAGCGCTTAAATTTATCAATTGCCGAACAGAAAGCACTAGTAGGAGCGAAGCAATCTGTCACTAATTCGCGCTATCAGAAGTTAGAAGAATACCTCGAAAATCAGCAATGGTATGAGGCAGATCAGGAAACCTATCGCTTGATGATTACGGCAGTGGGCAAGGATAAGGGACGATGGTTTAGCGAGGATGATTTGCGTAATTTCCCATGTGATGAGTTATTGGCGATCAATAATCTATGGGTGGAATATAGCAACGGGCTGTATGGGTTTAGCGTCCAAAAAAAAATTTACGAGGAATGTCTTGGTAAGATAGATTTTAGTTCTCTTAGTTCTGCGACTTGGAACAAATTTTGTGATCGCATTGCATGGAAAAGTGATGGTAACTGGGTGGACTATCCCCAATCATTTTTTGAGGATAATTTCATGAGTGTTGAGGGGCATCTCCCGTTAGGATTCTGGTCTTCTTATAGGAGAATGTGGAGAGATGAGAGCGTGCCGAAGGGAGGGCTTTGGGGGATTGGGAGCGTACTTATTTTCTCTCGTCAAGATTTGTGAAGTGTAAACCAAATAGTTTTCACGCTTCTATTAACTTTTGTAAATCAACAATTTCCTACGACATAATCAGTATTCCAGCGTTTCGTTACCTGTCACCAGCGTCTTCACCATCATCATCGCCATTTTCCGAAAATTTCTGGCAATCCACCTTGCGATTGTAACAATTTGCCATCATTTCTTAGGGGCAGAGCATTACAGCCACAATTTATAAAATTAACCAATTCTCTCCATTCGGTAATGCTCTGCCCAAAACCTCCAACATTCATCGATAATCCCCAAACCGCCCTAAACCTACAACATTCACCAATCATTCCCAAACCACAGAAATAAATTTTCGATAAAAGCGAAGAGGGTAGAGCATTTGCGAATGTAGATTGTCGTGGAGAGTTGAGAGATATCGGCGCAAATGCTCTACCCCTACGTTGGTTTTCCTGTTGTTGGCGTAGGGGCAGAGCATTACAGCCACAATTTATAAAATTAACAATCCCCTCCATTCGGTAATGCTCTGCCCTAAACCTCGCGCATTCACCGATCATCCCCAAACCGCAGTCATAAATTATGGTTAAAAGCACAGAGGGTAGAGCATTTGCATATCGAGATTTCGGTGATAATTTACAAATATCAGCGCAAATGCTCTACCCCTACATTTGCCATCTTTTCGACATTTGATTTATGTCTTACAACCCTGAAATTCATCATCGACAATCTATCCGTTTACAAGGGTATGACTATGCAAAAGAAGGAATCTATTTTGTAACCATCTGTTGCTATCAACGACAGCATTTATTTGGAGAGATAGATAACGGAGAAATGAAAATAAATTTGATTGGTCAAATTGTAGCGGCATTATGGCAAAAAATTCCTCAGCATTTTCCGAACGTAGAGCTTGATGGATTTACTCTGATGCCCGATCATCTACATGGAATTATCATAATTTCTGAATCAAAGGAAAAAGCCTCATTAGCCAACATCATTCAAAATTTCAAATCCATTTCTTCTCGCAAAATCAACCGTATTAACAAAAACTACGGCATATCAATTTGGCAGCGCAACTATTACGAAAGGATTGTAAGGACTGAACAGGAATTAACAAATCTGCGTGAATACATTAAAAATAATCCAGCTAATTGGACAGATTGTAATACCGAATAAATCGAAATAATTTTTTTATCCCCATCATTCCCATCATTCTCGTAGGGGCAGAGCATTCCCGTCACAATTTATAAATTCTCAGATCCATCTAAATCGGGAATGCTCTGCCCTAAACCTCACACATTAACCGACCATCCCCAAATCGCAGGAATAAATTATCTGTAAAAGCAAAGAGGGTAGAGCATTTGCGAATAAAGATTGTAGTGGCGAGTTGCGAGATTGTGGCGGTAATGCTCTACCCCTACATTTGTTTTTTCCGTTTTAAACGTAGGGGCAGAGCCTGACTGCCACAATTTATAAATTCTGCGATCGCCTGAATACGGTAATGCTCTGCCCTTAACCTTCGCAATTCACCCAAAATCTCAACCCGCCCTAAACCTCCAACATTAACCGATCGCTCTCAAACCGCAGGAATAAATTATCGTTTATAGCAAAGAGGGTAGAGCATTTGCGAACGAAGATTGTAATGACGAGTTGCAAGATGGTAGCGCAAATGCTCTACCCCTACAAATTTTTTTCTTTTTTCTTTCTACCTTTTCCTTGCTGTTGTCAACTCTTTCACAAACTAGTTTGTAGTATTATGAAGTGTAAACCTTTGCAAAATCTGACATAGTCTAGAACGATGACATCTGCTCCTAAAGCCAACTCTGAGAAACCTGCGCCAAAAAGCCTCGAACAGTCTGAATACAAAGACACCGTTAACCTACCGCAAACGGACTTTTCGATGCGGGCAAATGCAATTATTAAAGAGCCAGAGATTCAAAAGTTTTGGCAGGAACAAAGCATTTACGAAAACTTAAGCCAGAACAACCAAGGCGATATTTTTACGCTCCACGATGGCCCCCCATACGCTAATGGGACACTGCATATGGGTCATGCTTTGGGCAAATCTTTAAAAGATATAATTAATCGCTACCAACTGTTGCGCGGACGTAAAGCTCGCTATGTATTAGGTTGGGACTGTCATGGCTTACCAATCGAGCTTAAGGTACTACAAAATATCAAGGCAGAAGAACGAGCTAATTTAACCCCTCTGCAATTGCGAAAACGGGCTAAGGAATTTGCCATGCAAACAATTGGCGAACAGGCGGCAATGTTTAAGCGTTTGGGGGTTTGGGGTGATTATGAAAATGCTTACTATACTTTGAAGCCCGAATATGAAGCAGCGCAAATCAGTGTATTTGGGAAGATGGCACTGAAAGGCTATATCTATCGTGGACTGCGACCTGTATATTGGTCTCCGAGCTCGCATACTGCTCTCGCCGAAGCCGAATTGGAATATCCCGAAAATCATATTTCGCGCAGTATCTATGTGGCTTTCCCTATTACCAAATCAAGCGATAAACTGAAGGCGATCGCAAATCTACCAAACCTCCATGCAGTGATTTGGACAACAACACCTTGGACAATTCCCGCCAACTTAGGCATCAGTGCCAATCCATCCCTAGATTACAGCATTGTCTCGGCTGGTGAGAAAAACTACATCGTCGCGACTGAACTAGTAGAGAAACTAGCAGCAACCTTTGAGCAAGCTTTAGAAGTTAAATACACTTTCAAAGGTGATGTTCTTGAAGGTGCGATCGCAAAACATCCGATTGCTGATCGCCCTAGTCCGATTGTCTTAGGCGAACATGTCACCGCCGAGTCAGGTACAGGCTTAGTGCATACAGCGCCCAATCATGGTCATGATGACTTTATCGTGGGTAAAAAATATAATTTGGGAATGATTTCGCTAGTAGACGATCGCGGTGTTTTTAACGCTGATGCTGGCGAAGACTTGGTAGGTTTGAGTGTGCTCAAGGAAGGTAACACCAAGGTTGTGGAAATCTTGACTGCTAATGGAACACTCATTAAAGAAGAAGCCTATAACCATAAATATCCCTACGACTGGCGCACCAAGAAGCCTGTGATCGTCAGAGCCACCGAGCAATGGTTCGCGTCTGTTGATGGTTTCCGTGGAGATGCTTTGCGCTCGATCAAAGAGGTGAAATGGATTCCTGCGATCGGCGAAAATCGGATTACCTCAATGGTACAAGAGCGATCAGATTGGTGTATTTCTCGTCAACGTACTTGGGGCGTGCCGATCCCTGTGTTTTATGATGAAGAAACCAACGAACCATTATTAACAGAAGAAACAGTCGCCCATATTCAATCCCTGATTGGTGAATATGGCTCCGATGTTTGGTGGGAAAGAGAAGTTGAAGAACTGCTTCCTGAAGCCTATCGCAATAATGGACATAAGTATCGTAAAGGCACAGATACAATGGATGTCTGGTTTGACTCTGGCTCCTCTTGGGCAGGTGTGCTAGGTGGTGAGAACCATGACTCTAAACTCGTTCCCTATGCTGTCAATTATCCTGCGGATATGTATCTGGAAGGCTCCGATCAACATCGTGGCTGGTTCCAATCTTCATTGCTGACAAGTGTGGCAACCAACGGCTATGCGCCTTACAAGACTGTTCTAACGCACGGCTTTGCTCTAGATGAAAAGGGACAGAAAATGAGCAAATCCCTCGGCAATATCGTTGATCCCACAGTTGTGATTAATGGTGGTAAGGATCAGAAAAAAGAACCACCCTATGGTGCGGATGTAATTCGTCTTTGGGCGGCGAGTGTGGACTACACTGGCGATGTCCAGATTGGGAAGACGATCTTGGCGCAGATGTCGGATATGTCCCGCAAGATTCGGAATACGGCGAGATTCTTATTAAGTAATCTCTTTGATTTCGACCCTGCGCAGGATACTGTGACCTACGACCAATTGCCAGAAAGCGATCGCTATATCCTGCATCGTCTCGCTGAAGTCACCAAAGATGTCACCGAAGCCTACGATAACTTCCAATTCTCGCGCTTCTTCCAAACCATCCAAAACTTCTGCACCGTAGATTTATCCAACTTCTACTTAGACATCGCCAAAGATCGCTTGTACATTAGTTCACCCAATGCACCACGCCGCCGCAGTTGCCAAACCGTGCTGATGTATTGCCTCGAAGCAATTACCAAAGCGATCGCCCCCGTCCTCTCCCACACCGCTGAAGATATCTGGCAACATCTCCCATATCCCGTACCCCAAAAGTCAGTCTTCCAAGCAGGTTGGTTTACAGCTCATGATGAATGGTACAAGCCCGAACTAGCTGGTAAGTGGGAATATCTCCGCGAAGTCCGTTCTGAAGTAAATAAAGTGTTGGAACTAGCCCGTAACGGCAAAGCGATCGGCGCTCCTCTTGAAGCGAAGGTCTTACTAGTCGTATCCGATGACAGCCAACGCAGCTATTTAGCATCCTGCGGCGATGAGTTGCGCTATCTATTCATCGTCTCGCAAGCAGAGATCGTTGATAGCCTACCCACCGATTTGCAATTCACAGGTCAAGCGACAGGCTTACAAATTGCTGTACTCAATGCCGATGGCGAGAAATGTCCCCGTTGCTGGAACTACTCAACCCATATCGGTGAGTCGGTTGAGCATCCACATATTTGCGATCGCTGTGTCGGTGCATTAGCTGGTACTTTCTAGATTTCCCATCAAAAGAGTGTCTGTGCATTGCACAGACACTCTTTTGATGTTTGACTACCTCTTTGTATAGGCAAAGTCAATCATTCATACACACCTTTAGCTAGATTCACATCTCGAAATACTTTGTTATATTTCTTTACATAAGGAACTCACACAAAGGACAAAGCAATGAGCAGCTATACAGTAAACGAACGCGGTGTACTCAACAATTTCGCAGTCGAACCCAAGATGTACGTTGACGATACTGATAGAGCTGGCTTTACTCCTTACGCCGAACTTCTCAATGGCAGACTTGCTATGATCGGCTTTGTTTCACTTCTCATCATTGAAGCTTCTACTGGTCATGGTCTAATTTGGTGGCTCGGTAACTTCTAAATAAATTTTTCCAATCTCTATGTTTAAGACAAAGTAAAAACGATAACGATTCTTTGACCCTGCCTTTTGGTAGGGTTTTTTATTAGCTATTTTCTATGGTGATCGTCTGAGGGCAAAACCCAAAAGAGGAGAGGTGGCGCGAAGCGCCGCCTCTCCTCTTTTGGGTTTTGCCTATGAGGTTAATAAGGCTTGAATTTTCTGGGCTAAAGCTGAAAGCTTTACAGGCTTAGAAATATATTCGTTGACTCCAGCATCTAGGCACTTTTGGTGATCGCCTGCCATCGCCAAAGCGGTCAGCGCAATAATCGGAATATTAGCCAAGATTGGATCGAGACGAATTTGCTTGGTTGCTTCGAGCCCATCCATGACAGGCATTTGGATATCCATCAAAATTAAATCAGGGCGATCGCATTTAGCACTAGCGATCGCCTCTTGACCATTGCGGGCGACTATAACTCGATAGCCTTTCGCTTCTAGATACGATTCCATAGTCGCAATATTTGCCTCGTTGTCTTCTGCTAGTAAAAGTAGCGGTGATTGATTCGCCTCTTGTTGAGAGGATTGCAGTTTAGGAACAGGCTCAGATGATGGTAATAGTGCAAAATCATCATTTAATGGAAGATCAAACATAAAGCAACTCCCTACCCCAATCGTGCTGCGCACAGCGACTCGACCACCATGCATTTCTACAAGCTGCTTGACGATCGCGAGTCCAAGACCAGTGCCTTCATACTGGCGATTAAGTGCGCCATCTAGTTGGGTAAATGGCTGAAACAATGCGGACATGTTCTCTGGAGCAATGCCGATGCCAGTATCGGTGACGGCAAACCTGAGCCAAGAATTATGATCATCCTGATCAGGAGCGTTATAAATGCTGACTTCCATCGACACTGCTCCACCCTCTGGGGTGAACTTTATCGCATTACTAAGTAGATTGACTAATACTTGCTGAATCCGATGACTGTCTAGGTCTTGGTTAGGTAGATAAGACTGGATGTTAGAAGTAAGTTGGATTTGTCTGAGACTAGCTGATGCTTGCACTAGTTGCTGACTGTCGTTGCAGAGATGCTGGATATTCGTAGAGGAACGATTCAGTTTTAATTTTCCAGCGACGATATTTGCAAAATCGAGCATGTCTTCGATTAGATTTAATAGATGATTTCCATTGCGATCAATGGCTGTTAAGGCTTGGATTTGCTTAGGATTAAGTGCTCCAAATACTTCTTCTTTTAAGCCTTCAGTCATTCCTAATATCGCATTGAGCGGTGTCCTGAGTTCATGACTCATGGTCGAGAGAAATTCATCTTTTAGGCGGCTAGCTCTTATTAGTTCTTGATTAGAGACTGCGAGTTGCTCGTTGATAGTTAGTAGTTGAGCTTCAGACTGTTTGCGATCGCTAATGTCTCGGAAAAACCAAACCCTCCCATAACTATCATTTGACCAATAAATAGGTGCAGAATAACGTTCAAAAAATCGCCCGTCGAGCAGGCTAATCTCATCACGACTGATTTCCTTGGGATGGTCGTATAGATAGTCAACTTTCTCTAAAAACTCAGTTGGATGTGTGAGTTGATTTAAGATAGAGTTGATAAGTTCGCGATCGTCTCCCTTTGCCATTAACTCTGGAGAGGTTTTCCATAGACTTAACAGTTTCTGATTGTAGGTGACAACCTTACGATGTTCATCAATCACCAAAACCCCATCAAAGGAAGCTTCTTGCTCCGCTACAAGCAAGGCATTGCTCCGCTGTAAGTTTATAACCGATTCAGCAAGCTGCTCATTTGCTTCTTTTAATTGGGATTCAGCATGTTTGCGATCGCTAATATCCCGCACAATCACTAAAGCTTCTTCAGAGTTAATGTCGATAATCCGAACTTCCTCATATATCATGCGATCGCCAATGGCAAATTGATGCTCATAAACTTGTAACTCTTTATTGGAGATAGCTAAGGTGATCGCATCTAGTTGCTTTTGCAGCAAATCTGGAGGTAATATCTCTGCAAGATTTAGACCAATGTGCTCAAATCTCTCAGGTTCTACCAATGGAGGGATATATTCTACACAGGTTCCATCTTTGTTTACTTTTAGCAATAGATCGGGGATGGCTTCAATAATGGCACGATTTTGGGCTTCACTGACTCGTAGTTTAGCTGTTCGCTCGGCAACCTTTGCTTCCAGAGAGTAGTTCAGATCTTTTAAGGCGAGTTCAGCAATCTTGCGATCGGTCACATTCCGAACCATAACCAATACTTCCTGATTGTTGAGAGCGACAATGCGAACTTCTTCATATTGAGTTTCATTATCAATCTCTAAGATTTGTTCGTAAATCTGCAATTCGCCAGTATCAATCGCCTGACGTGCATAGCGAAGTCGTTCCTCTGCTAATGCTTTGGGCAACATATCATAGAGGTTCGGTTGGGTTACAGCAATTGTGGGAAATTTTATTTTTATGCCACTTCCCGCTAACATCGCATAATAATTCCCAAGGCAATCCATACGCACCAAGAGATCAGGAATTGCCGCGAGAAAAGCGCGGTTGGTTTCTTCACTTTGTTTGAGAGCAATTTCGGCTTGTTTACTCTCAGTAATATCTCGCACCATAAATAGAACTTCATCTTTGCCACTTTTAATGACACGGACTTCTTCATAATGAAGTTTTTCGCCTATTTGGATCTCTTGCTCATAAACTTGCAATTTACCAGTTTCCAAGGCTTTTTCTAACGAAGATTGCTGACGCTGAGCAAGATCCGTAGGGAGGAAGTCATGCATCCATTTGCCAACTGGATCAAAGTCTTGAGGCACTACATCAATATCACGGTTGGGGGTCATAAATTTGCGATAGACCCCATCTGCGCCAACACAAAACATCATGTCAGGGATGGCAGCTAATAAGGCGCGATTCTGAGCATCATTATTCTCCAAGGGATGTTCAACAACTGCTTTCTGATTGCTTAACTCCATGAGTTGAGACTCTAACTGCAACACAGACTGCGCCAACATCTCGGCTAGAGATTCTTGAGCTAACAACCCGACGATGCGATCGCCTTCTAAAACTGGTAGATGATGAATACTATGTTCTTTGAATAGAGACAAGGCAGTTTTGATATCAGTAAGCTCTGATTCTTGGATGCTGATCACAGGATGGCTCATTACTTGCTGAATCGGCAACTGCTCGAAAGGTTTGCCCTTGGAGCTGATCCGAATAATATCGCGTTGGGTGAGAATACCGAGCAAGTCTATATCTTCAGCTTCGACTCCTTTTTCCTCGACCACTAATACACATCTCGAATCAGTTTTGCCCATAGCGGCGATCGCCTCTATCACATTCATATCTGGCGCAACTATCAATGGATTGCGGATGATAGCAGATTGTATGTCTTGGACTAAGGAAGGCATCACGAGTAACTCGACTATGAGGTTAAAAAGGATTGAATTATCTGGGATAGATCTTTTAGCTTTATCGGCTTAGAAATATATTCATTGGCTCCAGCATCTAAGCACTTTTGGCGATCGCCATCCATCGCCAGAGCCGTCAAGGCAATAATCGGAATATTTACCAAGTTAGGATCGAGGCGAATTTGCTTAGTTGTCTCGATCCCATCCATGATGGGTATTTGAATATCCATCAGAATTAAATCAGGTTGATAAGTCTTCGTAAGATCGATCGCCTCCTGCCCATTCATTGCTAAGAGAATACGATATCCTTTGGCTTCAAGATAATCGTTCAATGTACTAATATTAGCTTCGTTGTCTTCTGCTATCAATATTAAAGGGGATAATTTAACTGTGGCGGATACTGGAGAAGGTGGGGCTGGAGTTGCATCGATAGAAACATTTGCGATCGCTTCTTGTAAACTGGTTACACATGGTAAATCAATCGTAAAACAACTGCCAATGCCCAGATCGCTTGTCAAGCCGACAGTTCCCCCGTGCAATTCCACCATGCGTTTGACAAGCGATAGCCCCAAACCTGTACCTGCATATTGACGATTTAAAGCGCCATCAATCTGGATAAAGGGTTGAAATAGTTTTGGGATGTTTTCTGGGGCAATGCCGATTCCTGTGTCAATTACAGCAATGCGAATCCATGAACCAGTCTGCATTTGCTGTAATTCTAGATGTTTAACCTCTAAGGTGATGCTTCCTCCTTTGGGCGTAAATTTTACGGCATTGCTGAGCAAGTTAAGCAGCACTTGGCGGATGCGTCGCTCATCTACTTGTAGGTCTGGCAAGTTTGGAGAAATCTTGACCTCTAGTTTTATGCTTTTATTGAAGGCTTGGTTCTGGATAAATGTGATGCTGGATTGACATAGTAATGCCACATTTGTGGTGTTGCAGTCTAGTTGGAGCTGTCCTGATTCGATTTTGGCTAAATCTAGAATATCGTTGATCAACGCTAATAGATGCATACCACTAGTTTCAACGGTTTTTAAGGCTTTTAGCTGTCTCTCATTAACGTCCCCTAAGATTTGTTCTTGGAGTGCTTCGGTCATGCCGAGAATGGCGTTGAGAGGAGTACGGAGTTCATGACTCATGTTTGCCAAAAATTCATCTTTGAGTCTGGTGGCGCGGAGCAGTTCTGCGTTGGTTAGTTCTAGTTTCTGTTCATATTCTTTGCGAGTTTGGATATCGCGCATGATGAAGGAGAAAAATTCTATTTCGCCTTGAGGAGACTTGTGCACGAGAATAAGCTGAGAAACGGGAATTTCTTGTCCATCGACATTCAGCAATGCTGTTTCGCCCATCCAACTTCCAAGGGCGATCGCATGGGGCAATCCCTCTTGCAAAACTATATCGGCTGCCCATTGGGGATGGCAGTCAGCAATTTGATATTGCTTTGTATCATGATTGGGATCGATCCCGCATAGTCGTTTTAATTCTGTATTCTTCCAGAAGATCATTCCGTTGGCATCTGCCATGCTGATGTAGTCAGTCGAAGCTTCTAGAATAGAGGTCAGACGAGTTTGTTCTTGCTCTAGTCGTTTGCGATCGCTTATGTCGCGGAAAAACCAAGCTCGACCATAACGATCATTAGACCAATAAATTGGGGCAGAGTAAAGATCAAAGATTTTGTCATCTTTGCGGCTGATCTCTGAATGGCTGATCTCCTTA
This sequence comes from Pseudanabaena sp. BC1403, assembly GCF_002914585.1. Lineage (NCBI taxonomy): Bacteria > Bacillati > Cyanobacteriota > Cyanophyceae > Pseudanabaenales > Pseudanabaenaceae > Pseudanabaena > Pseudanabaena sp. BC1403. The sequence continues at coordinate 26,773 of NZ_PDDM01000030.1, read as the reverse complement.
GGATGATCATGTAGATACTCGACCTGATGCAAAAATTCATCTGGATGAGTGAGGCGCTCTAAAACAACGTCGAAAAGTTGGAGATCGTTTGCTGAGAGTACTAGTGATTGAGGAATATCCCACTGATTTAAAAAACGCTGATTGTAGGTGATCACTCGGCGATGCTCATCAATCACCAGAATTCCGTCAAAGGAGGCTTCTTGGAGAACGGTTAATAGAGCGTTACTGCGTTGGATATTGGCGATGGATTGAGCTAGTTTAGTATGGGATTGGATTAATTGCTTGGTTTTTGCTTGTAGTCTTTCTTCCGCCTGCTTGCGATCGCTAATATCGGTTAAAGTCCCTTGACTGCCAATCACAACTCCATCAGGATTTAAAATCGTTGTACTATTGGCGCGTACCCAGACATAATGACCATCTCGGTGTCGATGGCGGAACTCAGGATGCCAAGATTTTTTGCCAGATACCACATTCTCCATAAACTCAAGAGTTTTTACTCGTAGTAGATCATCTGGATGCACAAGGTCGTTATATGACTTGCCAATCCATTCACTAGGCTCCCAGCCAAAAAGCGCATTGAATTGTGGTGAGAGGTAAGTAAATAAACCATTTTGATCGCTTGACCAAATCAGGTCGATGCCTCCTTCTACCAAACAGCGAAATTGAGCTTCACTCTTAATTAATTTGGCTTCAATTAGTTTATGGGCGCTGATATCGGTGTCGGAACCAATAACGCGAATGGGTTGTCCCAACTCATTTCTTAAGGCTTGTCCACGCTCAAGCACCCATATGTAGGAGCCATCTTTGCAGAGTGTTCTATATTCCATCTCCACGAATTCTGTTTTGCCAGCTAAGTGATCATTGGCAGATGCTATAACGCGATCGTAATCATCAGGATGGATGCGGCTTGAGCATTCTTCCAAACTATCGCTAATTTCATCGTCATCAAAACCACGCATCTGTTTCCAGCGACTAGAGTAGAAAACCTTGTTTGTCGCCATATCGAAATCCCAAATCCCATCATTTGCCCCTTTGAGTGCTAGTTGCCAACGCTCTTCACTTGCTTTTAGAGAGGTGGTACGTTCTTCTACTCTCCGTTCTAATTCTTGATTTAGCTGCTTCAGCGCAAGGGTCGTCTGTTCTCGTTCTAACTCAGCCGCAACACGCGCCGCAAAGATCTGGATAATTGGCTGTAACCTAGCTATTTCTCGCATGGGCACGACATCCATGATACTGATTAGCCCAATGGTTTGCTTACTAGAATTAGTTAGAGCGACTCCCAGAAAACTATCGGCATTCAAAATAATCAGATTAGAATTATTAGGAAAGGTTTTTTGCAAATCGGTTGATTGAGCATAGATTCCGTCTGCTAAGACTATTTCACAGGGAGTATTTTTTATGTCATAACTCAAATTTGGTTGAAGCAGATTTCTTGACCAAAAGGCACGGGTTTGTAATTGTCCATCCTTTACTTCCGTGATCATGGCATGGGCACAGCCTAGATTTGTGGCGAGATGTTTAACAAAGGCTGTGAAAAAATCTTCTCCTGTGACAGAAGCTGTTGCCTCCACAAGAGTTAGGAGTAGATTGTCGGTTTGTCCACGATCGCTTAATGGTAAAGACTGCTGATCTGGTGCAACTGGAGAACTGTGCGAGATCGCCGATACATTATCTTTTGAGTCAGGAGTAGATTCCATAAGGCTTAAACCTGTCTATGAATTCATAAAGGATTGAATCGTCTGGGATAAATCTTTTAACTTGATTGGCTTAGTAATATATTCATTAGCACCAGCAGCTATGCATTTTTCGCGATCGCCAGCCATTGCCAAAGCGGTCAGAGCAATAATTGGTGTATCAACAAATTGAGGATCGAGACGAATCTGTTTGATAGCTTCTAACCCGTCCATAACGGGCATTTGGATATCCATTAAAATCAGATCTGGTTGAGCGCTCTTGGCAATGGCGATCGCCTCTTGTCCATCCCTTGCGATGATAAGGCGATAGGCTTTGGCTTCAAGATAGCTAGTTACTGTAATGATATTAGCTTCATTATCTTCTGCTAACAAAATTAGTGGTGCTGTAGATGCTGATATCTGTTTCAGTTCTGGATGCGACTCAAGATTAGATGAAAACTGAGGTTCTTGTGGCGGCGGAGATTCGAGGTGGTTGATTGGCAACTCTATGGTGAAGCAACTGCCAATACCTATTTCACTGGATATTCCGACAGTGCCACCATGAAGCTCGATGATTTGTTTTGCTAATGCTAGTCCTAAGCCTGTCCCTTCATATTTTCGATTTAAAGCGCTATCAATTTGGACAAAGGGTTTGAATAGTCTCTGAATATTTTCTGGCGAGATGCCGATGCCCGTATCGGTTATCGATATTTGCAGATAGTCTTGTGTGTGATCTTGGGTTTGCTCAGAGACATGAGAAAGCTTGGTGGCTTTTAGTTTAATGCGACCTCCATTTGCGGTGAATTTGACAGCATTACTGAGGATATTAATTAACACCTGTTTGATCCGCCGCTCATCTAACTGTATTTCAGGGAGATTTGGTTGCAGATGCATATCTAGCTGAATCTGTTTCTTCATTGCTTGTTGTTTAATAAAGTTCAGGCTGGATTCGCAGAGATAACTGATTGATGTCGATGAATAATTTAGTTCAACTTGTCCTGCTTCAATTTTTGCGAGATTAAGAATGTCATTGATTAATTCAAGTAAGTGGTTGCCACTGGTTTCTACAGTTTGTAAGGCTTTGAGTTGACGATCATTGATGCTGCCATAGACTTGCTCTTGCAATCCCTCAGTCATGCCGAGAATGGCGTTGAGGGGCGTACGAAGTTCATGACTCATATTAGCCAAAAATTCGTCCTTGAGTCTGGTCGCACGGAGAAGTTCTTGGTTCGTATGTTGTAGTTCCTCCTCTGCTTGCTTCCGCTTCGTAATATCTTGATAGGTTCCTAAAATGCCAATCACCTCCCCCTTTAAATCATAGAGCGGTAGTTTATTTGTCTCTACCCAAATCCGATCGCCATTTGCTTGCAATTGGGTCTCGATGATACCGAGCTTCGATTCATCGTTGTCCATGACTTGGCGGTCATATTGACGAAATGAATTAGCTTCGGTCTGAGCCCAAGGCATTTCATAGTCAGTCTTGCCAATGATATCTGCGACTGAGGCAAGTCCTGCATCTTTTAAGAAATTGCGATTACAACCAAGATAGACCGAGTTACGATCTTTCCAAAATACTGACAGAGGGAATGTGTCAAGGACTGTTTGTAAGAATTTCTGAGATGTCAAAATAGCATTTTCGGCTTGTTTGCGATCGCTAATATCAAAATCAATACCAATCAAACTCTGGGGATTGCCTTTAGCATCTCGAACCAAAGTTCCATAGGCTTTTATAAAGTGGATACTGTGATCACGATGCAAAATCCGAAACTCAGAGTCCAGTTCTATTTCTCCTAAGAGAGCTCGCTTTCCCATTTCCATCGTAGCTTTGAGGTCATCAGGATGGATCATCTTTGCCCAAGATTCATAGTCGAGATGAAAATCAGCACCTTGTTCAACTCCATACAGTTTATACATTTGCTCATCCCAAAACATTTGTTGCTCTGCAATATTCCATTCCCAAGATCCGATCGCTCCAGATTTCAGCGACAAAGTGAGGCGTTCTGATAGTTTTTGAAGTTCCAAAGTGCGTTTTTGCACCTTTGATTCTAGTTGTTGATTGAGTTGAACTAGCATGGTGTTAGTCCGTTGACGTTCCAACTCAGCGGTAGCACGGGCGGCGAACACCTGTAGGATTTGTTCCGCTCGTTGTGGATTGTGAATTGACTGTTTGTCTAGAGTACAAAGATTACCGATCGCCTGACCATTACTATCTTTTAGGGAAATACCAAGATAGCTGGATGCCTCCATCTCAGCTAGAGCTATATGTTGAGGAAACATCTGCTGAACAAAGCTATCACAATAAAATGTTCCCTGCTGTAATGCCTTTTCGCAGGGAGTTTTTTCAATATTAAAAGAAAAAGCTGGTTGAAGTTCTCCATTTGCCCAAAAAGCTAGGGAGTGTAACTCATCATCAACCAGTTCAGTAACTAGAGCGTGGGAAACATTAAGAGCCTTGGCAATATGAGTTACTAGCGCGGGGAAGAAGTCTTGTCCAGTGGTAGCGGCTGTGCCTGCAATTAGATTTTGTAGAGCCAGTTCAGATTGCTTACGATCACTAATGTCCCGAATCATAAACAGAACTTCATCTTCGCCACTCTTGATCACTCTCACTTCTTCATCTTGAAAGATATCTCCTATTTGAATATTTTGCTCGTAGATTTGCAACTTACCAGTTGCGATCGCTCTACGCAAATAATGAAATTGGCGATCGGCAAGCTCTGCGGGTAAAATCTCGACCATTGACTGCCCAACAAGATTGAAGTCTAGTGGAAATAGGGCAAAATCTTGATGCTGCGTAATAATTTCGCGATAAACGCCATCAGTCCCTACTCGAAACATCAAATCAGGAATTGCTGATAATATGGCTCGGCTCTGGGCTTCGCTCTTTGCTAAAGCCTGTTCTGCTTGTTTGCGATCGCTAATGTCCCGAATTATAAACAGAGCTTCATCTTCGCCAATCTTGACAACTCTAACTTCGTCATATTGAAGGCGATCTCCAATTGGAAAAATTTGCTCGTATACTTGCACCTCTCCTGTTTCTAGACTTTTTTGCAGGTGATGCATATGTCGCTCAAAAACATCTGGTGGCAACATTTCAGAAAGTGATCGACCAGTGAGATCGTTACCTTGGGGAATAACTGCAAAATCGCGATATGCAATATAAAACTCGCGATAAATTCCGTCACTTCCTATCCGAAACATCAAATCAGGAATGGCTGATAATATGGCACGACTCTGGGCTTCGCTCTTTGCTAAAGCAAGTTCGGCTTGTTTGCGATCACTAATATTTCGCACCAATCCTAAAACCTGGGTTTCGCTATATGGCACAATACGGACTTCTTCGATTTGGGGTATGCCGTCAATCTCAAGCTCTTGTTCGTAAACTTGGATAGAACCAGTTTGAATAACTTGTTGAACAGATTTCATGCGTTGTTGTGACGCTTGAGGCGGCAAAATATCTAATACATTGGTTCCCACCATCTTTGAGAGATCACCCAAAACATTGAAATTTGGAGAAGCAAGAAATTCCAGATAAACACCTTCTTGGTTCATCCGAAAAATTATGTCAGGCATCGCACTAATTAAGGCTCTAGAATGAGATTCACTTTTTTGTAAGGCTTCTTCCGAGCGCTTGCGATCGCTAATGTCTGTGATTGTCCCCACATAGCCGATGATTTGCCCACTGTTATCTTTCTCGGCGACAGCGTTTCCCAGCACCCAAACTACGGAACCGTCAGGTCTTAGAATTCGATACTCTAATTGAAATGGTATATTTTCGCGTCTTGTGCGAATTTGCTCAGCGATAACATACTCGCGATCGTCGGGGTGCAATGCTTGCTGCCAAGATTTTCCAATGGTTGCTTCTGGTGACAAGCCAAGCATCTCGCAGCAACGTTGGTTGATATATATACTGTTTCCCTCAGTATCAACGCGAAATATTCCGACAGGAGCTGCAGCATTTAAGTTGATATAGCGCTGCTCACTTTCACGCAGTTGTGCTTCGGCTTGCTCGCGCTCGGTTAATTGATTGCGCAATTGTTGGTTGATTGTCGCTTGTTCACGAGCGAGCGCACGGCTAGCAAAGATCGTAAATAGGACAGAGATCGCTGCTGACAAGAATACACTTCCAGCAACTATGCTATTGCGAATTGTCTTAGAGTAGGCTAGTTCTGACTCAGCTTTTGCTGTTTGTACATCAGCAAGTTGGGTAAATGGTAATAGGCGATCGGGAAACTCAATAAACTTGACAAAATCCTTGCTTTTGACAAATTTAACTAACCGTAATTCTGCTGCGGTTAAGTTTTTGGGAGATTCTGTGAGTGTGGTTAATTGGGCGATCTCTAGGTTTGCTTCTTGCTGAAATTTTTTCACAACCATTGCATATTCAGCTAGCAATGGTTGTAGCCCCTCGATGCTTGATGTCTTCCCAGAAGAGTTATATGCCTCTAGTGCGGTTAAAATTTTCTGAATGCGATCAAGTAATTTGCCACTCTCGATCTTAAAGCCATCTGGATCCGCTAAGTAAGGTGATAGTTGTTTGGTAGGACGATTATATAAAATATCGACTTGGAGAGTGTTTAAAAACTTGCGATCTTCAGCAGCCCCCTGCATCTTCTGAGTTGCATTTTGGTGATAATTATTGCCTACTAGCAAGCCAACGGAAGATCCCAAGAAAGTAATGCCTAGGGCGATCGCATATCCATAAACTATCTTGTTAGTTTTAAACATTTGTCCCTAAAGCTTAAGTCAAAAGTTGGTGACTAGTATTTGCTATCTACTTAAGTTTAACTGATTTCATCAAATAATCATTGACTAACGCTACCAAATATTTTGGTGCGATCGCCAGTTGCCAAAGTACCTTAGCCTAATAAAAACTAAAAGCCCACAAAGGTAAAACGCCCGCTAAGCGGGCGTTTTACCTTTGTGGGCTTTTAGGATTCTTTTATCTATGGTGTTGATGGACAGCCAATAGAGATTTCCTTAGTTCTAGGATATTCACTTAGCTGCTTTTGGAAAAGACTAAAATTGAAACTGCGAGGATCGATACGTGAGCCTGAGCGATCGACAATTCTGTGAGTAGTAATTCGCTCTAAGGGCACATCAGTTTTTGCGACTAACCATGCTAGAGATTGATATTGAGGTTCTGTATATCCACTATGGGTATAACCATCATGCATTCCATCTGTAGGCGTTTCTAGAGAAATATGATAGGCAAAGTTATTTACAGAACTTGGATATCGAGGATTAGTTTGGATTGCTTCTTTTCCTACAGAACTTACAAAAACAGAATTCCCTGCACCAAAGGCGCGTTTATCTGGTGGTACAAAGTAAATAATGCTGCCATCCAGTGCAATTAATGCGTGATAGCTAGCTTGATTATCCTCGTCAGTATGGAATTCCTGAAAAAAATTAATGACACTATTAGCAGAGCCTACCGTTTCATGAAGAACAATAATCGGCGGATTATTAGCAGGTTGACCCGATAGATCTTTAAGATAGCGCTCTCCATAGTTAGAAGATGCTGCCAAAGCAACTATTTCTCTAGGGTTATAGGTAATTCCTTTCTGAGAAGAAGTAAGATTTGCTGTAGAGGCTGGTAAAGGTTTCCGAAAGCGCTCTAGGGTGATGGGAGTAGAGGTGAGTGCGGCGGGTAATGACGGCTCAGGTGGATTTGCTGGTGGTTGGTTCTCACAACCTTTCACGGGCGCAAATTGATTGATTTCTGGAGAAAAGTTGATGTTTTGGGCAATTCTTTGCGTAGTTTTTTGAGGGATACTTGGGCGAGTTTCCGTAAACTTGGCATCAGCGATTATCTTTGTTTTAGCTGGTTCTGCTAAGAGAATAAATATCACCAATGTTAGAAAAAAGAAGGCGATCGCTACTAATCGTTTAACTTGCATACTAGGCTAATGATAACTTTGGAACGGCGATACAAAAATTTATAAGCGGAAATTTTAACGGTAGTTTTTATTAAATAAACCACAATATTTCTTTTTAAAGTGTTATGAATTAACACTTTAAAAAGAAATATTGTAGTGAAGAACATTCTGCTTTATGCGCTTCTCTCTCCTAATCATTTTGGCTTAATAATTTGCGGTGGCAAAGGGATAGGTGAAGGAAGAATTCGACTAAAAACAGCGATCGCATATCCTATCAATCCCATAATAGCGATCGTTAAACCGATCCAAATGCGACTGCGGTTTTGCTGCGCTTGCTTTATCTGCTGTTTTACCTGAGTCTGGCGCTCAGTTTGGATCTCTTTGGTTAGCCGATCGAGCTCATCGAGGCTATGCAAAATTGCATCACAATCAGATGGGCGATCAACTGGTCTTTTTGCAATCAGTTTGTCTAATAGCTGAGCAAAATTACCGGAAATCTGTGGAGCCGATTCGCGCCAATGGTATATATCTGTATGTGAATCATGCAGATTGAGAGGATAAGTACTAGTAACTAAATGTAAAAAAGTCATACCTAAAGAATAGAAATCAGACTGAGGAATCGCAAAACCACGTTCTTGCTCTGGAGAGGTATAACCAGCAGAAGAGATTTTTGTGACACCGCCGACACTACCGATTTTAGCTAGATAGGTATAGGTTGCTTCCCTTGCAGTGCCAAAGTCAATCAGAGCAAGCTTGCCCGATGGTCTGAGCATAATATTTGAAGGCTTGATATCGCGATGGAAATAGCCCTTTTGATGCACAATTTTCAATACTCGTACGATTTGCTTCAACCATCCGATCGCCATTTTCTCTGAGAGTCGATTATGGCTATAGATCCAATCATGGAGATTCATTCCTTCAATTTTTTCCATAACAATGCCGTATAGCTTTTTTTTGTCTGGTAAATAATGATGGATATAAGCATCAATTTTGGGTAATCCTGTGGAATCAATTTGCCCTAACAAAAAAGCTTCTTGTTCAAAAAGCTCGACGGTTTTCGGCTGATCGTTAAATTCAGGTTTGAGGATTTTAAGTACCTTAGGATGCTGATTGGCATCTTCAACTTCGTAGATTGTCCCAAATCCACTTTTATCGCTGAGTAATCTCTTGACAGCATAAGCACGATCGATGAGTAATTCGCATCCACATTGTTGGCATAACTCTGTGGTGTCTAGATTTTGGCTATTGCAGTTTGGATTGATACAAAGTCGCATAATCAAGCTTCGTTTGCGGCAAAAGCATTATAGCGCCAAAAAAGTGTGCCCACACTTTTGATAGAGGTATCCTAACTCCTGACCTGTAAAAAATTTCAAATCTTGCCAAATAAGGGTTCTTATACTTTAGTTTTGGGGCTTACAATTAAGTTGAGTTCAAATAAATCAAATAATAGTTTAAATAATTAGTTCTATGGAAATATTGTCAGTGCCGACAGAGGTTTGTACTCTTTATCCTGAAAGCACTTTGGGCAAAATATACCTAGATTGGATTCCCCAGCCTGGTGATCATATTGATTTAGAAGGTAAAACCTACACGATCTTAGAACGCCGCCATCGATATCAGTTTCGTAGGGGTAAATACAACTTATTTAGAGTTTTAGTCTATGTCCAACCTGCACCAGAAAATTTGGAGAGAAGTCTGAGCAATGGGCGTTGGGTGATTGGAGATAGTAATTGTCGATATAACGCTGGCTCAGAAATGATTCGCTGTGCGGTAAATCCTAACGGCCCATGTCAAGGTTGTCGCTTTTGGGAAGCATAAAAAAGAGGTTGCTTTGCAACCTCTTTTAGAAATCAAAAAAACAGAGGCAACGCAAAGCGTTGCCTCTGTTTTTTGGTTTATTAGAATTGAACGCCTACACCTGCTTGGAGCGAAGTGCCTGCTGAGCCATTACTCTGACCATTAAATGGAATTACAGCGTTGCTGTAAAGTAGAACGCGCTTGTTAATGCTAACTTCTACCCCAGGTTGCAAAGCGAAAGCAGTTTGATCGCCTGTTAAGCTGCCATTCCCGCCAACTTTAAACGATGCACCAGCCCCAAGATAAACATTAGCGCGATCGCCCACTGGTAAGTCATAGGAAACAGTAGGAACAACGGAAGTACCACCATTACCAAAGAGAACAGAACTTCTAGCAGAAATTGGCACGCCATCAAACTTATAGCGACCCGCTAAGTTTGCGCCAACTACAGAAGGATTTGTGGCAAAGCTTTGGAGTGAAATCCCAGCTCCAACATAGCTACCAGGTAATGTTACTTCTTCGGCTGAGGCGATCGCACTAAAAGAGGTAAGAACAGAAGTAGCGATCGCAATACCTAAAGAGATTTTTGTAAGAGATTTCATGAGCTTGATTTCCTGCATTGTTTTGCTGTGTGAGATGACTCTTTTGACTGGTGAGAATTAGCATTGTTCCCATTGTTCCTTGTACCCTAAAAACTGCTTAAGCTCTTTCTGTGTCTAGGTTTTAACTTCTTGGATGGGGTTCTATCTCTAGACAATCATGCTAATGGGTGACCCATATCAAAGCAAATCTGCAACAAAAAAGAGAAGTGGAGCTAGGCTCCACTTCTCTTTTTTGTGAGTGATGAGAGAGGCGGTGCGAAGCACCGCCTCTCATGTGTTGTTTTTTAATAACTTCCTGCTATGGCAATTTCACGTAGCTCTAAATCACAACTACGCCAAACTTGACCATCAAGAGCCGTTTGCTCGATCAGACTGGCAAGACGCAAGGTCTTTAGAGCCTGATCGCCACCAACTGATGGCTGTTGCGTATCGCGGACACAATTCACAAAATGCTCTAGCTCAGCATGAAGCGGCTCGATATTGCTGGTGTGAACTTTTTCGATAAAGCCATCTTGACGATAGAGGACTTGACCATAATCAGTTGTCCAGTTAGCCGTAGTTTGGCGATAAATCAAAATTTCGTTATTTAGAAAATCAGACTCAGTCAGTGAATTTGTGCAATGAGCCGTAATTTTACGTTTCTTACGATGTGTAACCTTGCTAGACGTTAGAGTCGCAATTACACCATTCTCAAAACCAATAGTTGCAGTCACATAGTCAAGGTATTCAGACTCAGGAGATACACGATTGCCATGAGCAGAAACACGCACGATTGGCGAAGCAACTAACTCCAGAATGATGTCTATGTCGTGGATCATTAGATCAAATACGACCGATACATCATTAGCCCTTTGCGAATAGGGACTCATGCGATCGGCTTCGATCGCCAAAATTGTCTCATGCTTTAAAACTTTACTCAGCTCTTGAAATGCAGGATTAAACCTTTCGATATGCCCGACTTGGAGAATTCGATTGTAGTCAGAGGCAGTTTTAACTAGGGATTCAGCTTCTTCAATTGTGGCAGCGATCGGCTTTTCGATGAGGACATGAACTCCCGCTTTGAGGCAAGTTGTGCCGACATCATAATGTAACCTTGTGGGCACTGCGATACAAACTGCATCGACCAGTGGTAAAAGGTCGTGGTAATCCTCAAAAAAAAGTACACGATGTTTGCTAGCAGTATCACGTCCACGTTCTACGCTTACGTCAGAAACGCCAATAAGTTCCGCATCTTTAAGTAAGCTGAGCACCCTTGCATGATGCTGCCCCATATTACCGATACCTATAACACCAACCCTGATGGGATCGTGGAAATTACGATTGGGGCTCATACTCCTCACAGCTTAGTAAACGCGCTCAGTTTGTCCAAAATCGTAACATGGATGCATAACGCTTGCGCGTTGGCTAAAACCAAATAGTTTTTAAAAGCCTTGCTTTGCAAGGCTTTTAAAAACTTTAAAGAGGTCTTAACCTGTATTTCTCATACCTGCGGCGATGCCATTGATAGTGAGTAGTGCACCGCGTAAGAGTTCGTTCTTAGAGTAACGCGATCGCAAATCTACTGTATCAGGACGATGTTGGCGTAAGCGCTTGAGCAAAGATGCTTGGATAAAACCAAGCGGCACGATCGAGCCATTACGCAACTGTACAGACCGTTGCAGATCGCGATCGCTATCAAGAATTTGCTTTTGTCCTGTAATTGCTTGGATGACCTTCCGAGTGCGTTGATATTCCTCTTGTATTTCCGCAAATATGTCTGTAAAGGCTTCTTCATGCCCTTCTTTGGTAAGCTCACGCATATAATGATGCGCGATCTGCAAATCAGTTTTAGCAAGCGTCATCTCGACTCGCGAAATTGCGGTTTTAAAGAACGGCCATTTGCTATAAAAATATTGCAACAGTGATAAATGACCCTCAGGATTTTGTTGGAGAAACTCCTCAAGGGCTGCTCCGATGCCATACCAAGATGGCAGTAAAAATCGGCTCTGCGTCCAACTAAACACCCAAGGAATCGCCCTTAAACTGCCTAAGTCTCTCTTGCCTGCACGCCTTGCAGGACGTGAGCTAATTTGAAGCTGGCTGATTTCTTCGATCGGTGTGACCTGATGAAAAAATTCAACGAGATTAGGTTGCTCGTAAATAAGATGGCGATAAACTTGGCGCGATCGCACCGAAATTTCTTCCATCGTATCCAGCCAGCAGTCAAGAGTGTCAGTACTGCTAGGTAATAAAGCCGCTTGGATGACTGCCGCTGCAATCGTCTCTAGATTATAAAGAGCTATTTCGGGCAAAGAATATTTTGAGGCAAGTACTTCACCTTGCTCAGTGATCTTGATTCTTCCTTCGATACTGCGTCCTGGTTGAGCCAAGATCGCTTCATAGGTGGGCCCGCCGCCACGTCCGACCGAGCCACCACGACCATGAAACATGCGGAGATCGACTTGATATTTTTGGCAAACATCTTGAAGCGCACGTTGCGCCTTATAAATTTCCCAGTTGCTGCTTAAAAAGCCTGAATCTTTGTTGCTATCTGAGTATCCAAGCATTACCTCTTGCAGATGTGTGTGGCATTCTAGATAAGCACGGTAAAGAGGCAGCTCAAATAACTCGGTCATAATGGGCGGAGCGCTGCGTAAATCCTCGACTGTCTCAAACAAAGGTGCGATGCTGAGCGAACCCATACCTGTTGCAGGATCGTAAAGTCCTGCCTCTTTAGCCAGCAACAATACTTCGAGAATATCGCTGACACTACGGTTCATACTGATCACGTAGTTGTTGCAAATAGCGACTGAAAATTCTTGTTGAACTTTGGCAACCATCCGAAATGTCTCAATAATTTCGTTAGTTTTGGCACTAAAGTTTAACTTGGCGGGAATCATCGGGCGACGAGTTTTGAGTTCTTGGGTTAACCATGTCACCTTTTCGACTTCAGTGAGTTCGTCATATGACTTGTCCAAAAGCTGAAGTGCTTCGGCAATTTCTGCGATCGTGTTGCTATGTTGGGTGCTCTCTTGTCGAATATCAAGGTGGGCAAGATGAAACCCATAGACATCAACTTGCCGAATCAGGTTTTCAAGAGGCTTGGGATTGAGTTTTGTCTCGACTAAACTTGCTTGAACTAGTTTTAACTCTGCCAAAAATTCCGAAACATGGTTGTAGAGCTGATGTTCTTGACCTTTGGTAGATAGCTCCATTTCTGAAGCTTGCCAACCGCTATGGCGCAATTGTTGGTTGCGATCGCGAGTACGGACGAGACGCTCGCGTACATAGGCTAGCTTGAGGCGATAAGGCTCTTGGCGGAATTTGAGCGAATATTTTTCGTAAATTTCAGGTAAATAAATTTGATCGTCCCCAAGGGAGTCGAGCAATTCTTGGGACACATCACTGAGACTTTGCGATAGTGACAGCAGGCGACTAAGGCGCTCAACGGATTTAATATATTTGTTAAGGACGAGATTTCTCTGGTAGCAGGCGGTTTGCCATGTTACTTCGGGAGTGACATAGGGGTTACCATCACGATCGCTACCCACCCATGAGCCAAAGTTACAAAAACTGTAGCGCGGTAGAGTTAACTTAGGGAAAGTAGCCGAAATAGCCGAAGCAATGCGATCATAAAGTACGGGGATCGCATCAAATAAGACTTCTTCAAAATAGTGCAATGTATAGTCAGCTTCGTCTAAAACTGTGGGCTTGATTTGATTTAACTCATCAGTACGCCACCAGAGTCGAATTTCTTCAGCTATCTGCTCTTGAAGTGCTGTGGCTTCCCAGCTTAAGGCGATCGCCTGTGGTGCGATTTCATCACCCTTAACCCCAATGAGTCGATCGAGTTCCTTGAGCATCTTCGCGATCGTGCGCTGCTTCTCCCGAATTGTATGCCTCACAATTTCGGTAGGGTGGGCGGTAAATACGAGACTGATATCAAGATTATTTAGGACTTTCTGGATTTGTCTTGGTGGCACATTTAGCTTTTTGAGTTCAGGAAAGAGCCAACGAAATGTACCGACAGGGTATTCGGCTTCGCTATTGATCGGGCTGATCCGATGGATGCTAGTTTGCTCTTGCTCATGATCTTGCTCAACAATATTAATTAGTTGAAAAAACAAAGCAAATGCACGAGCAGCTGTAGTTGCTTGCTGTAAATCCAAGCTTTCGACTACTTTTAAGACTTCTTGGGCAGGATATTCAGGCGCTTGTCCTTCTGGCGAACACATAGCCCGTAATTGTCGCAATAAATCGACTAATTCTTGACCGCTTTCTCTTAATAGGACTGATTCCCACAGATCCTCTACGAGTTTGAGACGATATCGTAGACGGGAATTGGCGGCACGCAGATCGCTCTCTAAATTAACTATCTGTACTAATGACGCTGACAGTGCTGCTGGGGAACTCATCCAACTTTCTCCAAAATTTTCTTTCTAAACCAAAATTTTCCCACTTTAAGATGCACTCTTCTGTTGCCCAAATTGCAATTAACAACTGGTGTAGTTACAGAATTTGGAACCTTAAGCAGGAAGCAAGCGTAAAATCTCTATTCTTTTCTATACCATACCAGCCTAACTGTTTGTTATTTGCAACCTTTTTCGTAGAGACCTGCGCTTTTTTCCTGTCTAGATGTTGACTATATCGCGAATCTCCAATTAGCAAGAACAAAAAAGGAGTTTCGACGTTTCGCGCCGTGACTTCTTTTTTGTTCTTGCGGTTGCCCTAACCTGAATCGAGATCGCTATAGTTAAAAATATCTGTGATTTTGCAATATTTCTTTACAAAATATTGATAATAGACATTAGAACTATAAAAAATACTTTAAAAAGTAACTTAACTAATGTTTGATGTGCTGATTGTGGGTGCGGGAATGGTGGGTGCGAGCTTAGCCTGTGCGCTAGGTGATAAGAATTGCTCAGCAAACCGCAATCTCAAGGTGGGAATTATTGAAGGCAATGGTAATTTCTTGCGTGGAGAATTTACCGCTGATGGTCGTGCTAGTGCGATCGCCTATGGTTCAACCCAGATTTGGCAAAATATTGGTGTTTGGGGTGGTATGCAGCAGCGAGGTGTAACCCCGATGCATACTATCCAAATCTCAGAAGGGGATTTGCCATATCAAGTGCAGTTGCGTCGTGAAGATATGGGGCAAGAAGCATTAGGCTATATTGTCGAAAATGCGGTGACTTTGGCTTCGCTTTGGGAATTTGCACGGGAATGCCAAAATTTAGAATTAATTTGTCCAGCCAAAATCTTAGATATCGAGCATGTCCCCGATCGCGATGTCATGCGTGTAAAAATCAGTTCCGAAATCGGCGAACAATGTTTGGAAACCAAATTATTAGTTGGTGCAGATGGTGGGCGATCGCAAGTTCGGCAACTTGCCAATATCGAGATATCAGAGCGTCTCTACGCGCAAACCTGCATTGTCACCACGATCAAATCTGAAAATCCCCATCAAAATTTTGCCTATGAGCGTTTTCAAGCAAGTGGACCCTTTGCGATTTTGCCATTGGGTAGCGATCACGCTTGTATCGTTTGGACAGCGACCAAAGAAGAAACCCCGATTTTATTAGCCCTTGATGAAGCGACATTTTTGAAAGAGTTGGCTAAACGCTTTGGTGTGCCCCTCATGGAAAAGCTCGGGAATATTACTGTGATATCAAGCGCTCGCTCTAACTATTCTCCCCGTTGGATGCATAGCCAAACTTATATTCAACCGCGATTAGCCCTAATCGGTGATGCAGCTCATACTACTCACCCGATCGCAGGGCAGGGGATGAATCTCGGTATTCGTGATGTTAATGCCTTAGCTAATGTTTTGAAAGCTGCCCATCAAAATCATGAGGATTTGGGGGCGATCGCAGTTTTAAAACGCTATCAATCAAAACGTAAGTGGGATAATTTAGGCGTAATTTTGCTTACGCATATATCTAACATCCTATTTTCTAACCATAACTGGTTCTTTAAAGTATTACGCCGCTTTGGTTTGCTGCTTTTGCAAATCTCCCCACTCAAACGCATTTTGATGTATTTCATGATGGGCTTACATCAGGTCTAAAACTTAAGTGTGAGCTAAAGAAGCCAACTATTATTAATCAATGACTACTGTCATAAATTTTTAGCTGGAGGGTTTGCGATTATAAAATCTATGTATACTAGTCAATGTCTCTAGAATTAAACGAATTAGAGAGTGCCTTTCGTGGGGAATACACTTTAGACTAAGTATATCCTCATGGCACAATTTAAGAAATTTCCCGTGAATTTTGAGCTAACCGAACACGCAAAATTAAGGATTAGCGATCGCCAAATATCCTTGCATTGGATCGAGATGACGTTACTCTCACCTCAGAAAGTTGAATTAGACTCTAATAGATCCTGATTTACGACATGCTCTATTAACGATTGCTGATTACAACAATAGGGTTTTGCGGGTCATTTATAATGTGAAAGCCGCCCCTAATAAAGTTGTCTCAGTGTATTTTGATCGAAAAATGCGAGGGAAATTATGAGAGTCGAATATGACCCAATCGCTAATGCTGCTTATATCCGTATGCGAGAAACTGACATTGTGGAGTCAGAAGAAGTTGCTGATGGAGTTATTTGTGACTTTGATGAGCAAAACAAGATAGTTGGTGTTGAAATTTTAAGTGTTAAACAAAGAACTCCTAATCAGATTAAAAACATAATTTTTCCTTTTAATGAACAAGATAAGAAAAATCTGCGAGATTTGTTTAGTATTTTTTCTCTCGCTTTTTAGTGATCTGATGTAATATGTTGCTCGCAAATTTATCAACCCAATTGACACCGCAATTAATTTCGCCTGAAAACTTTCAGCCCTATGGTCAGGTAATTTTTCCCACTGATGATGGCAAACAATTTGATCTTGAAGATGCTCAGCTATCTTTGTCAGGAATTCCTCGCTTTTACATCATGCGCTTAGGCAAAGCTGGTATCAAATTTCATAGCTTTGCGCGTCATCAAAAATGTACTCAATGCTTAGGCTCTCTTGGTGGTAAAGAATGGTTCATGGCGGTCGCCCCAGCCGTATCACCCGATCGCATTAATTTAGAGCAAATCGCTGCTTTCCGGATTTCAGGCAATTGCTTTATTAAATTAGATTTAGGTACTTGGCACGCTGGCCCCCTTTTTGAGGATGAATTTATTGATTTTTACAATCTGGAATTGCATGACACCAATATCAATGATTATGAAGTTTGCAATTTACGAAAACTTTATAACTTGAATTTTGAATTAACTGTAGTAAAGTAAAACCCAGAAAGTTGAAAAGTTAAACAGCGTCCCCTCAACTCTTACTCCCTAAGTCCCCAAGCAACTGTGAAACTCCTTCAGATTTTTCAGGTATTTCCATTTTTTGATCGCACCGTCGATAAATGGGCAACAGAAGCTCGTCTCCTGCGATGGCTGACTTTTTTGTGGTTATTTGCTGGACTAGCAGTTCTTTTTTCAGCATCCTATCCCGTTGCGGATGCAGCCTTTAAAGACGGTACGCTTTATTTCAAATATCAATTGGCTTGGGCTGTGATTGGCTTGTTGATCTTTAATGCGATCGTGCATTTGCCATTAAAGTTCATGCTCAAAATTAGCCCGATCTTTTTGTTCATTATTCTGGCGATGCTCTATGCAACTCATATTCCAGGTTTAGGGACAACTCGCAACGCTGCGACCAGATGGCTATCGGTGGGTTCGAGTTCATTTTTATTGCAGCCATCGGAGCTAATCAAGCCTTTTCTAATTTTGCAAGCAGCCCAACTGTTTGGTAATTGGAATCGCACGCCTTGGAAAGTGCGAGTTGGTTGGCTACTCGTGTTTTTGTTAGTACTAGGCGGCATTTTGATGCAGCCTAGCTTGAGTGTGACCGCACTTTGTGGGATTACGCTGTGGTTGATTGCTTTGGGGGCTGGATTGCCAAGTCTACAACTTTTGGGGACTGCGGCTATAGGTACTTGTGTTGCAGTAGTTAGTGTCACTTTTCGCGAATATCAACGCAGGCGGATTATGTCATTTCTCGATCCTTGGCAAGATCAGGCGGGCGATGGCTATCAATTGGTGCAAAGCTTAATGGCGATTGGTTCTGGCGGTCTATGGGGAACTGGGTTTGGCTTGTCCCAGCAGAAGCTGTTTTTGCCGATTCAATATACTGATTTTATTTTTGCGATTTTTGCTGAAGAATTTGGCTTTTTTGGTGGCATTTGTTTGCTCATACTAGTGATGATTTATGGCACTATTGGGCTGTCGGTGACATATAAGTGCAAAGATCCTGTGGTGCGCTTGATTGCTCTTGGTTCTACATCATTAATTGTGGTGCAAGCAATTTTGAATGTGGGTGTGGCTACAGGTGTTTTGCCAACAACTGGTTTACCTTTTCCTTTTTTGAGCTATGGTGGTAGCTCGACGATATCTTGTTTATTTATTGCAGGTCTGCTGATTCGTGCGGCGCGTGAAATGTCTGCGGCGGATGTAATTCAATTTCCTAGGGGAAATGGCGATCGCAATGATCTCAAAACTAAGCAACAAGAAAAAATAGAAGCTTCACGGCGGCGATCGCCAGTATAAAAAAAGGAATCGCGAAGCGATTCCTTTTTTTATACTGGCGATCGCGATAGTCTCTACAATGTTTAAGAAACGCCACTTTAGCTAGCTATTTTTACTGATGTCTGAACCCGATCTAAACTCGACCGCTGGCTATTTAGCAGTTTTGCGTAATCGTCAATTTTTGGCATTGTGGCTCGCCCAAATATTGGCTCAGTTAGTTGATAAAGTTGTCCTGATTTTGCTGATTGCCCTTGCTGTCGCTGATGGCGGTAGTGATGTGAATACGCGAGAATCATCAATCATGATTGCTATGACCTTGCCTGCGGTATTTCTGGGTTCAATCGCGGGTATTTTTGTTGATTGGCATCCAAAACGCGAAGTCTTAATTTTGTGTAACTTTTTGCGGGGGGCTTGTATCTTTGCGATTCCGTTTGCGCCTCGCTCATTAGCTGTATTACTGCTGTTTACCTTTCTTATTTCTACCCTTACCAATTTTTTTGCTCCTGCTGAGCAGTCCGCGATCCCTTTAATCGTTCCCAAGAATGATCTCCTAGCTGCCAATGCTCTTTTTACTATTACGGAAGTGGGATCACTGATTGTCGGATTTGCGATCGGCGCACCATTATTAGCATTTACGCTCCATCTTTTTCCTGAAGCCACATCTTATAGTCGTGAAGTTTTACTAGGTAGCTTGTACATCATCTCTGGCTTATTTTTGTTTGCTTTGCCCAAAGATGAGATTATCCATCCTAAAAAAGTAGGTTCAGGAATATGGACTGACTTAAGAGACGCTTTTCAATATGTGCGCCATAATCATTTGATCGGTGGAGCAATGTTACAGATGATTTTGCTATATGCAGTTCTTGGTGCAATGCAAAAATTATCACTTAATCTTGCTGAAGTTGTAACTGGTAATCGCGAAGAATTTGGCTCTTTTGTCGCATCGGTTGGTTTAGGCTTAGCAATTGGAGCATTTATTTTAGGCAAATTTGGCAAGCGATTTGCCCATAGACCTTTGCCTTTCATTGGTTTTATTGGTATGGCGATCGGTTTGTTGATGTTTGCGTTTGTGTCTAATCAGTGGGTTGCTTGGCTAATTGGAACTTTTATTGGTGTTAATGGCGCTTTAATTGTTATCCCCATGCGTACAGCGATTCAAGAACACACACCTGAGAATATGCGAGGAAAGGTGTTTGGTCTATTAAACAATGGCGAAAATATAGCTGCGAGTTTGCCCCTTGCTGTGATTGCTGTATCTTTAGACTTTTTAACAAATGTGTTTGGTAAACAAAATGGTGGTAAACAGCAAATTGGTTTTCAAATAGTATTAATTGTTTTTAGCTTGATTGTATTTGGGCTTGGTTCTTGGGCTTGGAAAAGAACCAAGAAAGCATTATCAAATGTTCTATAGCTGTAGCCATTCTAAAACCCAAAAAGTGTGAGGCGGCGCTCCACGCCGCCTCACACTTTTTGGGTTTTTATTTGTCCTTACAGTCAAATAAAAAAGGGCACTTTGCGCCCTTTTTTATTTATTTAGCGATCGCCTCTTGAACAATATTGGCAAGTTCACCTCGTTGGCTTAGCTCCATGACAATGTCGCAGCCACCAACAAATTCACCACCAACATACACTTGCGGAAAAGTCGGCCAGCTGGAAAACTCCTTCATGCCCATGCGTAAATCGTTATCTTCAAGAATATTTACAGTTTCGTAAGGATGTCCTAATGCATTAAAAGTTTGCACAACTGCTGCCGAAAATCCACATTGAGGCTGTTGCGGAGTTCCTTTGATGTAGAGCATGATTTTATTATTATTAATCTGACTCTCGATCTTAGTTTGCAAAATAGGGCTAAGCATATTAGTTAGGTTGATTCAGTTGTGAATAAATTTACTATTGCTACTATAGCAATCGTCATAATGCTTAGGTCAAATTAACCCCAAAAAGGAAAAATAGAGCTAATCGCTATTTTTCCTTTTTATTAAAGTAAAAGGGAGCGCACTGCGCTCCCTTTTACTAAATATACTCAGACATCGTGCTTTGCTCGCCAAGTTGGATAATCAGCCCTAGGTGATCTCAAGCATTCTTCTACAGCTTCAGCAACATTGCGCCATGTAATATCATCCCTGCCGAGTAATTCGCGTAATTGCACCAAAGATTCTTCTAGCTCAACATTGAACTTCTCAAAAGGTAAAGGGGATAAAGATCTTTCGGGTGCTTGAACTACTTTAGTCAAAGCTTCCTTGACAATACTGATAATTTGACTAGTCATCTCAGACTTGACTCTTTGTCGCAAATTTTGTAATCCGCGACGACTGGTAGCATACATGGGTGGCAAACGATTAAGGACATATGCCGCCACATCATCGATATTAACTTTCTGCTGAACAGTTTCATCTAGGCGTTGGGCACGGCGCTCAACGATCGCATTCACAAGGCTTTCAAGAATATTGCTATAACGATAGATAGTTCCCGACATGTAAGACTCAAAGTCTTTCATCTCGGTTGAGATATCTTTTTCGGTTCTAGCGACCTTAGATGCTGAAGGCAAAATTGCCGTTGATTTCCGACGTACCGCATAACTGCGGGCTAAAAGAGAATTGCGTCGATCTAAGCTGACATATGAGCCATTAGAAAGGCTCTGATAGTATCCTGAATCCAAAGCATCTCTAACAATCTCAGGGACATCTTTCCACTTGAGATAATCCTTGCTAAATAATTTGCGTAACTTAAAAAGCGATCGCGCCTGACTAATCAGTTCATGTTCAGGAATCGGATCGCTTTGTCTTAAGACATCACTCTGTGTACTTAGAAATCCATTGCGCACTGTTTTAGTGATCGCAGATCCTAATTCTTGCTCAGCTCTCTTGCGCTGCTGTACCCATCCGCGCTGAGTAGTTGCATACATTGGCGGTAAGCGATTGAGAGTATAAGCGATTACTTCACTAAGATCGACACGCTTTTTTACATCAGCACCTAAGCGTTTGTATTGTGCTTCTGATTCTTCGATGACTAATTCTTCTAGTGCATTTCTACAACTGCTCATAGGAAATATTCCATTTTGAGTATTTTAGATGTGCTGATTACAGCGTAATTTAATCTTATAAGGGTATAAATCTATCACAAAATCAATAATTCTAAATGTGAAATTGATGTTGGTTTTCGGTAGTGTAAACGATACTACAACTATTATACAAAGCAAAAAAATAAAGGTGTAGCAAAGCTTCACCTTTATTTTTTTGCTTTTGATTTTTTCTAGATATCTTTGAACTTAGAAATCATTAAGACCTGTTTCTGGAATCGTTGTTTTTGATAAGCCAGCGATCGCCCGTAAATTTTGGCAACGGATTAATTCTGTGAACTCAGGTGTATTTCGCCCCATTAACTTTGCCGCCGCAGGAATAGCTTCAAGGAGTGCTCTAGCTGCCTCGGATTCTCCATAACCACGTTTTTGGGCGACATCAAGTGCTTCACTATCAGCTTGTAATTGTATCTGTGAGCTTTTGTTTTTACGTAAAATCTGATTGATGCCGATAGTGCCTAATAATAATGCGATCGCTATGCCAGTGACATCTCCTTGGACTGCTTCTACAACTCCTCCTACAAAAGCGGCAGCAGCAATACCTTGATACGCACCTGTTTGTAGCCATTTAGTCTGTTGTCGCCAGCTTACCTCATGCAATAACAACATATCTCTCTGGGCTTCAGGTAATTGTCGCCATAGCCGAAAATTGATATTTACTTGAGTCCCTTTTTGCCAAGGTAAAATTTGTAAGCTTGAGACTGGCTCAATTTGCTCAGGCTTAGATTTGATTGATGTTGCCATCCGCCAAGAAGCAGGCAATAGATCTCGCAAGCGAGCAATTTCTTCGTTAATGTTCATAATATAATTTAGCTCCTCCTTACCTTAGAAATCTATGAGCGAAACCCATGAGTAATAATCTAACCATCGCTGATGCTGAGCGCATTCTCTGGGAACTAAGCGACTTAGATCGAGAATCGGCAACTTCAGAACGGCGATCGCAGATCTGCGAAGCCCTAGATTTCTTGACGAAACAAGCCGATTATCACATTTTTGGGATCTGTGCTGACACCACAGCCGAAGCTTTGCAAGCTCTGCAAAATTATGCTGCTCATTTTCGTTATGAGTTACCTGACGCAGACTTACCTGTGATCGCAGATGGCGTATATCTAAAATACAATCCTCGCAGTCGTCGATACCATTCTGACAATTACAAAGGTACTTATCGAGGAGTATTGCTATCTCTGCACACCGATTTTACTGATGGCTATAGCGGCACTCACGGACATTTTCCTTTAGATCTCTTTTAAACAAAAGGGGCGCAAAGCGCCCCTTTTGTTTAAAAGACTTCAGTTGTAAAACTACCGTGCAATCCGTAAGGTACATGATGCTTTAGATGTAATGTGGCTAGAGGGTTACCCGTAATATTTTGAGCATCTAGTATTACCAAATCTGAGCGATTATGTTCTGCATCAAAAATTAAGGTCAGAATCCAGCCATCGTCCTCAGCACTATCGTCATTGCGATCGCGGGGTACAAAAATCGGCTCACTAATAAACCCGCGTGGCGCAAAACTATGGAATTCTTGCTTACCAGTTTCCATATCGACTTTGGCGATCGCTTGTAAAGGTGCGTTGCCAGATTCTTTCGCGATCGCGCCAATATAGGCATAACGATGTTTTTGCCCGACACAACGGGGATGAACCACAGGAAACTCGCAAGATCTCTCTAAGATCATTTCGCGCTTTACCGTTCCAAGTTTGGGATTAATCGTAAATCGATATAACTGCCCTGCAATCACCTTGTCAAAATCAATATTCCGAAAATCTGTATTTGGTTCCAACTTTGGATAGTCAGGATAGCAAACCGAATCCAAAATGATTTCATCGCCTTGTTCATAGGCATTACAGTGATGAAATACAAAACAAGGATCGGTTTCAATGGTTTGCAGATTGCCTTGGCGATCGATCAGCAAAAACTGACTAGGAGCATTAGGCTTTAATTCAATACATTCGCCTGCCGTCGCTAACCCCAACATAAATGGCAAAGGTTTAAAAGACACAGGATTTTGCATGAAAATCCGATAGTTTGGCATATAGGCAAAATCATGCAAGAAACAAAATCCTGAAACTTTGACCTGAGATTCTGTCGCTAACTTGCCCTCATCTGTCACCTGATAAATCGAAATTGTAGATTTTGGTCCTGGCTGCACCCCAAAGCCCCACAAATCTCCAGTGCGATCGTCCTTTCTTGGATGCGCTGTAAATACTTGCCCCGCCGCTAACTTCCCATCAAAAGTTTCTTGACCCAAAGTATCCAAACTTTGAGGATTAAGTGAATAAGGACGTGCCGCTTCCCACAAAGCTAATAACTTCCCGCCCTGATACACCACATTTGTATTAGCAACATTTTTATTCCGCAAATCAAAAATGTTACTTAGCCATCCACCAGCCTTTTGTGTGCCGAATACGCCCCGATATAAAATTTTGCCTGCTTTCTGCTCAGCAATAAACTCAGGTGTTTTTACAAATTGATTTGCAAAATGTGCCTTGCCATCTTTAAATGTGATCGCGCAGACCATGCCATCACCATCAAAGGGGTGTCCATATTTCTGCCCGTTAATATCAAGCTGTCCAGGCCCATTCCGAAATAAAGTGCCCTCTAGCTCTAGCGGTATTTGTCCCTCGATTTCATCGATCCAATAAGCCTGCTCAGTTCGCAGTGACTCATATCCCTTTTGCCAATCTTCTCGCGAAAAAGTCGTCGATGCAGCCTGAACCATAAATATTTATAAATAAATTTCCTCTATTGTAACAATTTCGTCACAATTGCGACCCAGAGTAAGAAAGAAAAGACATCACAAAGTGATGTCTTTTCTTTCTTACTCTGGGTCGAACTGATTATGAATCTTTCGAGGGATTAGAGATTTCTTTTAAGGATTTCCCCATCTCTTGCTCCGATTCACTCAGCGACCAACGATAAGAAACCTGAATACCGTGATACACGCACAGATCTTCAACCTGCTTTTGTAATGCAAAAGCCTTGCGGAGATTAATAATGGCAGCCTGAAGATGCTCTCTCGAAACATTCATCTTTGTTGCCATGTGCGGTTGCTTCATCTCATTGT
This sequence comes from Pseudanabaena sp. BC1403, assembly GCF_002914585.1. NCBI lineage: Bacteria > Bacillati > Cyanobacteriota > Cyanophyceae > Pseudanabaenales > Pseudanabaenaceae > Pseudanabaena > Pseudanabaena sp. BC1403. The sequence goes on along the minus strand of NZ_PDDM01000030.1, from coordinate 2,135 downwards.
GCAGAGCTGGTAAGGTCTGACGCTCCAGCAACTGTAGCAGAAGCTCGTAGTGAATATGGGATGGAACAGGAAGTGAACTCACAAATACCTCGATCGGTGCAAAACCAAAATTAAAACTTGGCTGTATATTTAGGTTGAGTTTTGGCAGCTACTGCACTAAACACCTCAAGAAACTATTTGAGATGCATAGCGTCAAGCTCGGCATATCCAAGACTTAAAAATTTGAGACTTAAATAAATTGTAGAGGATAAATTTATGTCATTTTCACGGACATCTCTGAGACTTGCATTTCTTTTTACTTTTGGATTATCTCAAATTGTCACACTAACTGACCTAGCGATCGCGCAAAATTCTAATCCAGCTAGTTCAACCACTCTGCAAATCGCTCAAGCAAACACCGTTATTTTTGTCTCTGCTAACGGTTCAGACTCTAACTCGGGGGTCTCGGCTGATCAGCCATTGCGATCATTAACTGCCGCTCTCAATAAAAATCCTCAAAGTGGTGCAATTATTCAATTAGCATCTGGGACTTACTCAGTCGAAACGGGAGAAAAATTCCCCCTCACAATTCCCTCTGGGGTAACTTTACGCGGTAACTCTGCCAACCAAGGTCAAGAAATTATTATTTCTGGGGGTGGAGTTTTTGTCAGTCCCACCTTTGCTCGTCAAAATATTGCCATGCTCGTTGGTAGTGGCTCTCGCATTGAAGGCATCACTATTACCAATAAAAATCCTAGAGGCTATGCTCTTTGGGTTGAGTCAGCCCAAAATGTCACCATCACAAGCAATACCTTTGCCAATTCCACCCATGACGGAGTTTTCTTAACAGGTGCAACTTCCGCCAATGTCAGCAACAACATTTTTACTAAAAATGGTGCAAATGGTCTCTCAGCTCTTGGTACAAGTACAGGAAATATCCAGTCCAACACCTTTGATAATACTGGATTTGGTTTAGCGATCGGGCAAAACTCAAAAGTTGCTGTTATCTCTAATCGCATCGTTAGCAACCGTGGAGGCATCGTTGTCTCGAATCTATCTATGCCTTCATTTCGTAATAATCTCATTGCAAACAATCAAGAAAATGGTCTAGTAATTTTGAAGGATCGCAAGGGACAACCCACTGTAGATCTTGGGACAGATGCTAGCCCTGGTCAAAATATTTTCCAAAATAATAAGCAAACCGATATTAACAATGCCTCTGGAGTCACAGTCGTTGCGATCGGTAACCAAGTCGATCCCAAGCGAGTTCAAGGCTCAGTCAATCTTGTCCAGCCAACTTCCCCAATTACATCCCCATCTACCCCTACAACCCCAACGACTCAAGTCGCTTTTAAAGATGTACCTAATAACTATTGGGCGCAAACTTTTATCCAAGAATTAGCCTCTAGAAATATTATCAAGGGCTTCCCCGATGGCAGTTTTCGCCCCAACGACCCCGTCACCAGAGCTCAATTTGCAGCGCTGCTCAGCCAAGCTATGAACAAGTCAACTATTCGCAGTAGCGCTACTTTTATCGACGTTGCTTCAAATAACTGGGCTGCTACCGCTATTCAAAAAGCCTATACCACAGGCTTTATGTCTGGTTATTCCGCTACTACATTCCGCCCCAATGAAAATATTTCCCGCGTGCAAATTCTTGTTTCCCTAGCTAATGGACTAGGCTACGCCCCAACAAAACCTATTAACACAACCTTGCAAGTCTTCTCAGACGCAAATGCTATTCCTGCCTATGCACGTAACAGTGTTGGTGCTGCAACCGAGAATCGTATGGTTGTCAACTATCCCAATCTAAAACTCTTAAATCCTAATCAACCCGCCACCAGAGCCGAAGTCGCTGCATTCATCTACCAAGCTCTAGTGCGATCGGGGCAGCTAAAAGCGATTTCCTCCGCCTATATTGTCAACCAATAAACTCATCACCTCAATAATTGCGCCAAATTTCCACCGCTAGCAAGAAAATCTTAAAAAAGTTTTAGGCTTAAGAGTGTTGCTTAGCAAGTGATGTAGCGAATTTGAGGAGCTAGCACAAAACAAAAGGAAGAAAGGGGTTGACAAACCTTTATAAGCTTGCTACCTTAGTAAAGCGCTGAAGGGAGCGACGAGCGAAAGCGAAGCGAGCCCGACCTGAAAGGGAG
>NZ_PDDM01000029.1 GCF_002914585.1 Pseudanabaena sp. BC1403 | reverse complement strand
AGAAGTCGCTGATGGTTTCAAGGAAAATCTACCTATCATTTTTGATGAATATCTTCCTAAATGGAATTATAGAGCCATTCCTCAAAACAACTGAAATGCATAAGTTATTTATTTTTCATTCCTTACCCATAATCACTTCAGAATTAAGAAAAGTTCACCATTCTGCATACTTTTATCGGTACTAGTAATGGCAAAACCACCTACTTCAATATGTTTAAAGATTTGTGCTAGAGGAGAATTACTGATGTTTTGCGTTATTTCACTTGTCTCCTTAAGATTTAATAGACTTGTCTGTACCCAAGACAGATCGAGATTCTTGTCGATATATCCATAGGTTAGGCGATCGCTAGGCAACTTCGCTGAAATAGTCTTAAAGCTTTTTGATGCTGCGATAGATTCACTATTCTTCAAAGTTAAACTAGATTCTAAAACTGCGAGCGAATTTGACAAATATACATAATCTTTAGTTTGGGTATGCGCCGCCACTACATTTCCAGACACTTTAGAATTATCGTTAGTAGAAAGATTTGTCCAGATGGTCACAGGTTGAGCCTTCAGTGAGATTTCACCCACTGTGAGCTTATTTCTAACAAGTTGATCAAGGTTGGCGATCGCTTCTTTCGTAACGTTTGCATCTTCCACTTTTGCCACTAACAACCAATCAAGAGCATGATTGGCTTTAGGAAGTAAGGCGATCGCGTAGTCATGCTGCGCCCATGCCAAAGTATTACTATCCAAAGTAATTGGTGCGATCGCTTTTATTAGCGCTTGTTTCCATTCAGGAATCAAGATATTTTGCATCTCTTGCAAAGTTTCGCCGAGATTATTACCAATGATTACAGAACTAGCTAATGGAATCTTATTGGCGCTATTGCTAGAGTTTTTTGGAGGAGTTTTGAGCTTAGTTGTTTGGGTGTCAACGACAGTTTCGAGCTTTTCGCTTGCCAAGTTCAGCGCCGTTTTGGCTCTAATTCCCGACTTGTCAAAACTGAGACTCATTAACAAGCTTTCTTTGGGCAACTCCTCGCCTAACTCGGCAAGATTCACGTAAGCCACGCCAACTTTGCCTACATTTTTGCCAGTATTAAATTGCGCTAGGCGATCGCGATAGTTTGCCAGATTCATCAGCGCCAAGTCAGGCTTTTGCAGCGCATCTATGGCTTTATGTAATACTCGCGCATCGTTGGCAAACAAGACAAATTTATCCAAAGTTGTCCCCGCGATCGCAGGTTTATCTTCAGCAAAACTAGTCTTTAAAATCGAGATCCCCTGATATTGCTCAAACCCTAAATCTGAGCCATTCACCGCCAATCTCTGCCAAAAAGCGTCAATGCTTGTTTTGGCAAGATCAGCATCTTTAGCTGCAAATGCTAATAGATATCCTGTTTGCAAACCATTAGCAGGTTGCTGATCAAGATCAACATCGGTTACGGCTAAGGTGATTTCTTGATCGAGCCAAGGTTGAATATCGCGCTCGTAGTCTAGCAACCAGTTTTGCTGCAATTGCTGTTTGAGGTTAGACAATTCATGCCGCACATCGCCGCGATCGCTTGGTTTCGCTGCCAACTGGGTGAATAATTCTAATTTGTCTGGATTTACCAAAAACGATAAAAATAAAGGCGATCGCTGCGGTAAAAACTTCACAGCTAGAGGCTGAGTTTTGACTCCCGCCAAAACATCACGGGGATTTGCTCCAAAAATCTTGCCCACCGCGCTCAAGCTCAGCACCAGCAGCAAAACTCCAACTACCGCAATCCCGATAAAAATAGGTTTTATTTTCATACCACTAGCAACAAAAAATAAGATTTTGGAAGGATAAATGACGCTTTGAGTAGCTCTTTAATAACGAATCCTTGGATCAATCCAAGCATTAACAATGTCTACGAGAATACTCGCGATCGTGACGATGATCGCAAAAAATACGACTATTCCCTGAACCACTGGATAATCGCGCCCTGAGATCGCCTCAAACAATCGATTTGCCAACCCTGGCCAAGAAAAAGTAACTTCAGTCAGCACTGCGCCACCTAACATCGACGCTAATGTCAAACCCAAAATTGTAATTACGGGGATCATCGCATTTTTCAGCGCATGATTAAACAAGATTGCTGTGGAATTAATTCCTCTGGCTTTAGCCGCTTCCACATAGTCCGACAGCAAAGTTTGGCGCAAATTCACCCGCACGATCCGCTCAAAAATGCCACTAATCACGATGCCTAAACTTGCCGCAGGCAAAATCAAATATTGGATACTAGTCCAAAGACTTTGCCAATCGCCCTTAATCAAAGCATCAATCGTATATAGCCCAAATATCTGTACAGGCGGCTCCGCACTGGCAGGAAAACGTGTTCCTATTGGCAGCCATCCCAACTGCACCGAAAATACTAATTGCAAGATCATTCCCACCCAAAACAGTGGCAATGAGTAGGTAATAATCCCAAATAATCTGCCACCTACATCCCATTTAGTGTTGGGGCGTAGAGCCGCAATGATGCCTACTGTTAATCCAACCACCAAAGCCACAATCAGAGCATACATCGCCAGTTCAGCAGTAGCTGGGAAAAAGTTTTTAATGATTTGCCAAACAGTTTGCTCGCGGGTACTAATCGATTTACCAAGATTAAAACGGGACAAATCCTGTATATATTCCCAATATTGCGAAAATATAGATCCAGTTAGCCCCACTTGTTCGCGCAAGGCAACCTTAACCTCCTCAGGAGCGCGTGGTCCTAAAATCGCATCGATGGGATCTCCAGGGGTCGCTCGCATTAACAGGAATACGACGGTAGCGATCGCCCACAACATGATCGGTGCAAGTAACAACCGTGCTGTAATGTAATAAAACAGGGCTTTAAGGCGACTAGACATAGGCTGAAGCTTTACTGGACAAGTTTTTTAACTATAGCTTAAAGAGGTTTGCGGCGCTTCGCGCCGCAAACCTCTTTAAGCTAGTTGTTCGATTTCTCCGACGTAAGTCCCTAAACCGATCGCAGTGTGAACCAATGTGCCATGCACATCAACAGCGCTATATTTAGCGATCGCATCGGCAATTGGTACATCAATCACTTCCCGATTTGACCAAGCCACCATGCGATCGTATTTGTCCTCCGAGACTAAATCCACCGCTGCCACACCAAACGCTGCACCAAGAATACGATCAAGTGGTGATGGCGTACTACCTCTCTGAACATGTCCCAAAACGCTGACTCGGCTCTCCATGCCCGTGCGCGTACTTATCTGATCTCCCAGATATTGACCGATGCCACCATAGAGAGTCTGACCAAGACTGTTCGTATATGTGACAGGCTCACCAGTAGGAGTTTTTACCGCTTCAGCGACCACCACTGTACTGAAATTAAAACCACGTAGAGCGCGATTCATCAAGCGATCGCATATTTCATCAAGGTCATAGGGAATCTCTGGGATCAAGATAATATGCGCTCCACCTGCAATTCCTGCGCTTACGGCGATATGTCCCGCATCGCGTCCCATTACTTCTAAAATCATCACGCGGCTGTGACTGATGGCAGTATAGGTTAAGCGATCAAGTGCTTCCACCGCCACACTCACCGCAGTGTTAAATCCAATCGAGTTCTCGGTTACGCCCAAATCATTGTCAATAGTTTTCGGCACTGCCACGAGATTCATATTGCCCTGCTGCGCGAGGCGGCGCAAGATTGCCAAGCTCCCATCCCCTCCAATACCAATCAGTCCATCTAGTCCGAGTTTGTGGTAGCCCTCAATCACTTCCTCAGAGCGATCGAGAATTGTGCCATCGGGCATGGGATAAGCAAAGGGATTGCCTTTATTCACGGTTCCTAAAATTGTGCCGCCGTAGCGAAGAATCCCTGATACCTTTTTCATGTCCAGTAATTCCGCTTCTACTGGACGATTCATCAATCCTTGGGTTGCTCCTTTAATGCCATAAATCTCTATATCGTAGTCACGGGCGCGGCGCACAACTGCCCGAATCACTGCATTTAGTCCACCACAGTCACCACCACTTGTCAAAATACCAATACGCTTAGGCTTTGTCATAAATCTTGTAATAGTTTCTGAATATTGATCGAGAATTGACAATAATTTGTACAGCGCTTTGCGCTGCAACAAAAGTCAAGAAATTATTTGAAAGTGTTGCAAAGCAACACTTTCAAATAATTTCTTGTATTCTTTTTTTCTTTGACCTATTATCACGACAATATCTGTGTAGAGATTTTAAATATTTGTTAACTACGTTCAAAAAGTCCTATAAGTTTGACGGTAAGAATCGCTGCGGCTAATATTTAACCTAACAAGCAGGAATAGGCTCAATAAATCGATGGGAACCAGAGAGATATCAAACGCATTGCGAAAAGCCTTGTTGAAAGACGAAAGCATGTCTCAGGCGCTTTACGAAGACAAACTAGCAGAACATATTGATGAATGGTACGAAGAACTAACCGCTGAGAGTGGAGATTGTGCCTTTGTGATCACTGTAAGAGATGGCGATGTGGCAATGACCATGATTGATAAAGACAAAAATATCTATGTCAATAAAGAAGCCAGAGATCAACTATCAAAGCTATGGGCTAAAAACTACGTCAAAAATGCGAAGCTTCTACTTCCTAGAATGGCTGATCATATCAATGAGTATGGTTTAGCAATAACTGGAATTACAGTCCAGAAAACGCCAAAGCGCTCAAAGGCGATCGGAATGGGCAAAAAGTTTAGTAACTAAGATTAATATTTGTTGTGTTTTCGGTAGTAAACTTACGCATAGAAAGCATATAAACAACTCATATGTATCCTATAGATCCTGATTCTAATTCTGAATCTAATAACCAAAGACCCTCTCTCTTAGTTGAGATTGGACGCGGCTGGGAATGGGTAGTTTTCTCGGTTAAAATTTTGAGCCGTTTGGGTGGCCCCGTCGAGATTACTAAAAATATTTTTATTTCCATTAAAATTTTAGTTGCTCGCACACTTAAGCAATGGGGATTTCGAGGTAAGTAAATCCATGTTTAAAAATCCTACTGATTATGAATTTACTCAAGACTTAGAGGCAAATTGGCAGGTAATCAAGCAAGAACTAGAGCAGATTAGCAGCTCCGATTTTCTTGATTGGCCAGAAAAGTACCTCTATGGCAAAGGATGGCAAACCTTTGGTTTATATGGCTTTGGGATGAAACTTGGTAAGAACTGCAAGATTTGTCCAGAGACGACTAAGCTAGTCAATAAGATTCCGAACATGGTAACAGCAGGATTTTCTTCACTTGCACCAAATGCGCATATTGCCCCTCACACTGGTTATCCTGACGGAGTTTTACGCTGTCATTTGGGTTTAGTGGGTTGTGATGGATGCAGTTTGAGAGTTGGCGATGAGGTGCGAGAATGGCAAGAAGGAAAATGTCTAGTATTTGATGATACAACTGAGCATGAAGCTTGGAATCGTGGCGATCGCACTAGAGTGATTTTACTAATTGACTTTAAAATGGACGCTCTATCAACCAATAGTCAAAATATAGAAGATGCATCATCATCTTCTGGCAAGGGATTTTGGCAAAATCTCAAAGGATTGCTTTCTGGTTCAAAATCTGAATAACAAATTTCTTGTTTAACCTTCTCATTCAATTTTTTAATTTTTATCAACATTATTATGAATGCTTTAGAATTTTTTCAAAAAAGTGCAGGCAAATGGAAATCTCAACGAACTACTCATCATCTCGCCTTTCGCAGAGCTGAAAGGGGTGGTTCAGAAATTTTTGTTAATCCACTCAATGCTGATGATCCAAAGGTGATCGAAATCTGTCAAATGCATGAAGTCGAACCAACCACTGCGATCGGCGGAGCCTATGTTAAATGGGATGGAACGATGGCATGGGATAAAGAAGATGGTGAAAGCCACTCAGGCGAAACTGTATTTGCACTTGTGCCAGATGATGAGACAGGTCGTAAAGGTAAGCTTCTACGCGAACGAGGCTATGCAGAAATTGTGCCCGTGATTGGTCGCTATGAAATCGATGACGAAGAAGCGCTGGTATTAATCACTGATTATGCTTCCATGAGTTCCTATGAACGCTTCTGGTTCCCATCTCCCAATGTGCGGATGCGGGCAAGCTCAGTCAAGCAATTTGGTGGATTTACTCAGGCGACTTTCTGCACTGAAGAACTGATTGAAGAAGCTAATAATACTGAGATATCAGAAGAGATTAGTCCTGTGGCTCAACCTGCGATCGCTTCTGTTTTTGGCTGGTAAGAATAAAAAAAGGAGCGCTATGTGCTTCTCTTTTATATAAAAAAAGGAGCGCTATGCGCTCCTTTTTTTATCGAAATGGTGGTGCGTACATTAATCCACCATTTTTCCAGAGTTCATTTTGTCCACGCGGCAATTTGAATGGACTATCTTTGCCAAGGTTGCGATCGTAAATTTCGGCATAATTACCAACATGCTTAACCACTCGCGCTGTGAAATCGTTAGCGATGCCCATATCTTTACCTAAGCTGCCATCAACTCCTAGAAATCTCCGAACTTCCGCATTTTTACTTTGTAATTGAGTCGTCAGATTCGTCGAAGAAATATCTAAATCTTCTGCCTCGATCGCAGAAAAAATAATCCACTTGACAATATCTGACCATTTCGAGTCACCATCACCAACCGCAGGGGCTAGCGGCTCTTTGGAAATTACAAAATCTAAAACTACATGATTTTCAGGATCAGCAAGTCGAGTACGACGTACTACCAGCGCAGAGCGATCGGCTGTAATTGCTGCACAACGTCCTGACTGATAAGCCGCAAAAGTAGCATTCACGTCTTCATAAACTACGGGCTTATAAGAAAGGTTACGCTTACGCATTTGATCTGCGAGATTTTGTTCTGTCGTTGTCCCAGTTTGAGCGCAAATATCCGCATCCTTTAGATCCGCGATCGCTTTAATATTGCTATCCTTCCGCACCATCACACCTTGACCGTCATAAAAGACTACGGGCATAAAGGCAAGACGAGAAGCGGTGTCTCTGCTCAATGTCCATGTAGTATTGCGGCTTAGCACATCGATTTCGCCAGACTGCAAAGCCGTAAAGCGCTCTTTGGCATTAAGGTTGCGAAACTGCACTGCTTCAGGATTGTCAAATATTGCCGCCGCGATCGCCCGACAAACATCGACATCCAGCCCCGAATATTTGCCCTCTTTATTCACAAAGCTAAATCCTGGTAACTCACCACTGACACCGCAAACCAACTTGCCACGACTAAGTACGTTTTTGAGTCGATTAGCACTACCAACAGTCGATTGATTTGGCTCTGGAATTGGCTCGCAAGCAGCTAAGGCAAAAACACATAAACCTACTAATAACAAAGCGATCGCCTTTTGCCAGAATGCGCTATGAATTAGCCTATTAAGAAACTTTTTCCAGAAGTGCCAGAGACCTTGATTAGGCGATCGCTTTTGATAATGCATGAATGTTTTTTAGATGCTTTTTTGATTGCATTATAGCGGCTTGAACAAAAATCCAAATAAAAAGACTGACAATTAGGTTTCCTCTGTGCGGTAAGCTTAATGTTTAACCCGTATACGATTCCTCACTTGATCCAGAAACTTCCGAGATGGCGGCTCAGTTTACATAATGAAATTATAAAGCAACTAATCTGAATAATACATTATGTTGTCGGGCTAACACGCCATTTGGTTTGGGTGATTAGCCAGAAATTTTCTGCCTAACACCCCGTATAGGGTGATTAGCCCGAAAATTGACATTCAGGCTATATCGCTTATAGTCTTACTAGACAGAAAATTTCCATCTAATACATAGTTAGGCAGCTAGGTTATCTGTGGGACGTTACTTGACTGCTGGCTATGATTGCTTAGCGTTAAAGCACCGTGAGATTCAGCAATAAGCTAAAGCTTTAATGGTTCGGCAAGAGATCACTACTCATGAAGCTTGCAAGTAGTAAAGTAGCATATTCTGTACCTTACGAGGATAAGTGATCCAGATCCAACGGATCGCTCTCAACATACTCCTTTGCTGTCATATCCTCCAAAGCGACTACTGAACCTTCTACATTTTTGTATCGTCCAGATTCAGGGATTAATTGCAGCCACTGGTTAAGAAATTGATCCCATCCTACTCCCTTGAACTGATTCTGATCCTCATCTCGGATAAACCAAAATATAAGTTGGATTTCAGAACTATTCCATGCAGGTTCTGCACGTACCCTAATCTCACGTAAGGCGCGAAGTGCTTCTCCTTCATCAGTAGCTTTATTATGCTTATCTCGTAGACGATTTTGGAGCTTTCTGGCAAAGTCAGTGAAGTCGTCAGGGAAAGCAAATCGAGCACGTTTCCGTGCCAGTGCTTGCCCAAGTACCCTAATTTCGTCATCATTAAGACATCCAGGTTTACGCTCCCATTCTGCTACAACCGCCTTTTCTACTGTCATGACACGGTTGAGGTCAGCGACAAGATAAAGTTCCGCGACCCCTGGAATGTAAGCGTATTGAGGTCGCCTGCTTCGTTGAACGTCATGCAACTGCTGCTCATCAACCTCAACAAGAGGGACGATTTCAACAAATGGGCGTTCGTTACAACTGCGAACAATATCGCAGGTCTGTGTGACTATGGTAAAACCCTTGACTTCAGATGTTGCAAGATCAGTTTCTTCCTTTGCAACATCAGCAGAGTCAGATGTCAAAGGTCGTTGAGGGTTAAAGCGATAGATGAACCAGTGTTCTCCAAGCACACAATCACCCTGACACCATTCTAAAAGAGTGGTGTCTATTGCTTGAATCCAAATGACACGATCATTGACCACTACTATTTTTTCGGCTCCTTACTGCTCTGGCTGGTCTGGATCGTCCTACGTCACGATGGATAGGATCATTGAGAGCATCAACTAGATCTTCGGGCTTCTGAGGCATACGCATTTTACGTGCATCTTCGGACAGAGAACCTAATAATGGTCTTCGGGGCGCATTATTAGAACCAGCGATCCGCTTGAACTCTTCGTATTTACCTGCAACCAGGAGATCGAGAAGGGGATTTCCATTACTATCAGGACGAAGTAAAAGACTGCGATTTAGATTTGCACTTCCTTGGTCAATATATCGAATAGTACCTAAAAGTCGATTAAGATGTTCCTCATTAAAGCGGGATAACGGTTGCCCACTTGCCCAAAAATGAAGACTTCTTCGAGAAACATTAAAGATCTTTGCCAGTTGATCCCAAGTTAATCCACTTAACCTTCTTAGTTCACTAAGAGCCTTTTGTGTTGCTTCTGGAGAACTGGCCGATGCTATAGTAACTCCACTCGTTGTCATTTCTGAGGCAGCTACTAAATTTCGATCAATAGTTTCTCTGGAGGTACTTGTACCAGAGGGAGCGGTTAAAATTCTTGATGTAATTATATTAGGTTTTATATTAGGTTTTCCGACATCGGGAATAAATACAGTTGGTTTAGCCAAAAGCGCATTCATAGCTGACCTCCATAACGCTTTAAGAAATCATCTTCTACCGCCCATCGAAAGAAAGTGTAAATTCTTTCAGCAAAATGTTGTGCTTCACTTATCAACTCCTCAACACGGAAGTCTCGATTCTTGGAAACAGACATGTCAAGATCAAGTATCCAACTGGGATCTGCAACAGCTTCTATCGCCTCTGGATCAAAAGTTGCACCAGCAGGCATAGCTCCCCATCTCGCAACAATTTGCTCGTCTCCGTCGGGAATAGTGAACAAAGATTCACTGATGGTTTGATGAATATGTTCTCTAAAATTAACAGCCATCATCCCCGCTATCTCAGGCTTTACAAGAGAAGATATCTCTTGCAAATTTTGTCCAACAATCCTGTCAATGTATCTCAATCCAAAACGCTCGATACTTGCAGGCTTAAAACTATCATTAAGCGCAATAAGTATATTTTCTAGACGCTTTAAAAAATCACGACGACTCAGGTAAGTCGTCGTTTCAAGCGCCAAAAAATTAGGTGCTAACGAAACTCTCCAGTTCCAGTTATCCGCTTTATCTACAAACCGCCAAGTAACTTGAGGTGCCATTGGAACGACACCCTGATGACTAAAAGTAAAACCCTGAGTTTGTTCAGGCTGGAGGATAGGATAGCTCTCACAAATTGCTTCTTGAAACGAACCCACAAAATCGCTCTTCCCAATTGAAAGAATAGGTGGAAAGCGCAACTGTGCAATCACTCGAATAAGGGGTGCATCTTTTAAGGGCACCTCTTGGGGTAGTGGCGAAGTGAATGGATTGAAATTAACCACCTTTTCCATCCTTTTTAGAGCTTTCAAAGAAATTAATCATAGTTGGAGCCGAGAGATAATACCTATTGTTCACTACCCTTATGATATACCAATAGTGTGAAATAGAGTGTGAAGTTTAAGTAGGCTTTCTCTAGTAAAGCGCCTCAGATTATAGAGGAAAATTGGAGAAAACCCAATACCTACAGCATTTCTAAAGCCCAGCACGGTCGAACAACACTGTTGCAGCGGACTGGCTAAAGCTGCGGGTGGTGATGCAAAGTTTATTGGCAGCTGCTGAACAGCCCCCGTTAGACTGCTTTTTTGAATAAATTATAGAAGCTTGCTAAAAATTCCATAACAAAGGCTCGCGTTGCGAGCCTTTGTTATTAAATACCACCGCCTTCAGAAAAACCTTCATATTCTTCAGGTTCAAAACAATTAGCACGATCGCATGGCGTAAGGTGGCGAGGTCGGACATTCTTGAGCAGTTCTGAATCAATAATGTAATTGTTAATGGGATGCAAGGTGTTAGCCTCAGCATGTCTCTCCAACTGCTCAACGCGACCAATAAGCGATCGGATGACATCGCCTTCAGGATCGGGAACCTGAAAGTGATCAAGAGCGGAAACCCTTACACCATGGCGATGGACAATGCGTCCAGGAATGCCAACCACGGTGCAATCGGGAGGAACACATTTCAAAACAACAGAGCCAGCGCCAATTCGCGAATTGCTACCAATTTCAATATTGCCTAAGACCTTTGCGCCAGCACCAATAACTACGTTGTCGCCGAGGGTGGGGTGACGTTTGCCCGATTGTTTGCCAGTACCACCAAGGGTTACTCCTTGATAAATCAATACATATTCACCAACGATCGCAGTTTCGCCAATTACCACGCCCATACCGTGATCGATGAATGCACCCATGCCAATTCTCGCGCCTGGGTGAATCTCGATGCCCGTTAGGAATCTCGCAAATTGTGAGATCATGCGGGGAATCACGGGTAACTTAAGAGTATGCAGCCAATGAGCAAAGCGATATAGGGCGATCGCGTGAAGTCCTGGGTAGCATAACAGCACTTCTAGCCAGTTACGCGCAGCAGGGTCGCGTTCAAAAATGATTGCGAAGTCAGCTCGCAGTGTTTTGATAATATTTTTCAACGGTTTTAAAACCCTTTTTTAAATGCTACTGCTGATTTTAAGATCCTAACGGATGCTTTGTATCAAAAGTAACTACCCTTTGGAGTGAGTATTTGTTGAAGTATTGTGAAGTAACTCCTTTATTTTCTAATTAGCTTAGATCAAACGAAGCGCACAAATTCTTGAAAGTGTTGCAAAGCAGTACTTTCAAGAATTTGTGCGCTTCGAGTTTGAGCGAAAAGCGCTATAGTTCAGAAATCACAAAAATACTTGATGTCTTGCCAAATGCTTTCCAAATCTTTACCAAGGGCATGGTCGTCGTCTAGTAACTTTAAAGTAACTTGCGATCGCCTTTTGGTAAATTCCTCACTGAGAGATGCTGGCACAACATCATCATGAACGCCATGAAAGATGAGGATAGGTAGCGATCGCGTGAGCTTTTCCTCGGAATATTTCTGAGCATCAACAAAAAATTGAAATTGTAAATTTACATTACGCTTCAGCCCGTAATGATAAAACTCACGAATGTTATCTTGTTGCCATTTAGTAACATTCTCTTCACCTAATGCTTTGGAGATTCTCAGACTAAATCCAAAAGCAGGGGCAAACAAAACTAGTTTTTGGACTTGTGTTTTTTGGGCAGCAAGTTGTGTAGCTAAAAATCCACCAAGGCTAGAGCCAATCACCACAAGCGGTTCGTTGTTATTGAGGTAAGTGCGATCTAGATAGTCAAGTTGATCTGAGAGCGTCACTGTCGAAAAGTCGGTGAGATTGAGATCAGGCACATGCAAAGTTAGCCCAACCTCCGCAAATTTTTGCTTCATAAATGTCGCCTTAGTAGACTGAGGGCTGGAAGCAAAGCCATGTAAATATAGGTAATTCATTTGAATCTAGGAATAAGTAATACCAAAGCACAAAATGGCTACACCATTTTGTGCTTTGGTATTACTTGCGCAGTTCTCATTATAAAAATTGGTTATTTGAAAGCCCGCCGTTGGCGGGCTTTCAAATAACCAATTTTGGTGTTTCCAGCGCCTTCGGCGCTGGAAACACCAAAATTGGTTTCATAATGAGAATCGCTGTATTACTTGCTTACAGCATATTCTGGTCAAACCCTTGTTTATTGTGGTTTTCCCTTTGCCTACGGCAAAAAGAAAACCATAAATCAATTCTTGGATTTTATGTCCTAGGACATTTGGCGACAGCTATATTTCGTAGACGAGTAAACGCTCATTTGCAAGATGCTGTAGTACTGATCTCAATTAATGGAATTAATACGCCATTTTGGATTTGTCCATTGGTGCTAAGTTCACTATGACAGAGATATAAGCGATCGCCTGTGCGATCTAGCAAATCCCTAAGTAACCTCTGTAAACGCTGCATATCCGCATCACGCTGATTTTCGATCGTCCATAATGTCCCATTCCAGCCTTTAAGAAAAAGTGGCGCACCGAATAGGGAAGCGGCTCCACCCTGCAACCATAGATCAGAACTAGCATCTAGCCAAAATTGCCAACGATGCGATCGTCTTGCCATGCGATATTGGATAATTGTCGCGAGAACAACGTTATCTTCAGGTAGGCTAGGAGCATAGGGATTGGCAGTAACAGTACCTTGCCGAATCAATTGAATGAAGTTCTCAAGAATCACTGCATCTTCTAGATCAAGTCGATATCCCAATTGCCAATAATATTGGGCAGTTTCAATCAATGATTGCAAAGTAGAAGTATGTTCATAACTGAGTTTGCGCGGTTTGAAGAAGGCTTGAATAGCGCGATCAATAAATAGTAATGGAGTATCTTTGGGAGATTGTTGTTCTATCCATTGCCGCAACTTTTCGTAGGCTTGGGTCGCTTCATAGCCAAGGCGATTCCATTGGTTATAGGTTTCCGCCTCCAGTAGTTGCGGATTCTCTGGATGTCTAGCAAAGCAATAGTCCGCCAGCATTCCTGCTCGAACGGGATCGATCGCTTCGGTAAGTACTACTAACATTTCAGCAATATGATCTCGGCTTACGAGTTGCCCAAGGTTCGGATAGACCAATGTGATTAGGGTCAGAAGCGATCGCACTTGAGCGGAATAAGACAATGGACGCTGATCGTTCAGGGGCGTAATATTAATATTCTTTTTGCGCAGAATTTCCGCGATCGCATACTTGGCAATATTATCTAATCCAGGGGCAATGATCGCGATCTCATTGGCTTTGATTTCATCTGCGGCGATCGCATCGGCAATCGTTTCCGCAACATTACGGAATAATTTGGCACGAGAAACAGATTCAATTGATTGAATGGAGACGTAGGGTTCGATAAATTGCAAAATTGGTTCGCTGACAACTTGTTGAACTGATTCAGCGATTTCAGCGCCCAGAGTATGCGACGCATGGGATAAATTTACGATTTCACATTCAGATTTAAGTAATTGCCAATATTCAGGATCGCCTCCCAATCCTAATCTTGCCGATCCATCAGGATTAAAAGTAAATATACCGATCACACTATTTTGAAGCAGTAGCCTGCATAAATCACAGGCGATCGCAGGCATCTCATCTGCGCGATCGACGATAACATATCGAAATCTTTCTTTAAGTTTGCGTTGGTATTGAGGATTGGGAAGTAAATAATGGGCAAACAAATCCGTAATAATTCCATAGGTGAGCAATCCCCTCTCCCAACAATACTTGCGCCATTCTTGTAAAGCTTCGCCAATTTCTTGCCATTGTTCTAATATATTATTCTCAACAACTTCAGAGCTTTCTAGAATATTAGTCTCGATACCAGCATTTAAAATCGCAGGAATTTCGTTAATCTCACGACCACCATAGGCAGCTAATAGAAACAAATCTAATAATCTTCGTACAAGGCGATCGCGCCCAATACCTTCCATCTGTAAGGTTCCTGTTTCGATGCGATCTTTCCATATCTTATTCGCGAGTTCCTGCTCATTCTCAACTCTTAGGAGCAAAGGAAACTGGGCTTTGAGGACAAGCTTTTTGATTAATAATGTCCAAAACAATTGCACTTCATCACGAAAAAAACTTAGCGGGGTGACAGCGGTAACTGGATAGCTACCATGAGTTGCGATCATCAAGCGATCACTAAGCTCACGACGCTGTTGAGAATCGACGGTAAGAACCAAAACTTTTTGGGAAGCAGCTTGAGGATTAGACTGGTATGCAAAATCTGTTTCTGTCCAATCACAAAATCGCTGAACTACTCGCTCAGTCTTACCGCTCCTACTACCGCCCTCAATCCACAAATTTGTCATGTCAAACTTTTAGTTCCATTATCTTTACGGTAGTTATCACCGCTGTGACTGCCTTTAGCTTTATTAACCATTGTAAGCTAGAAGTCAAGACCAAACGCCTTAAAGCTGGTTCAAAAGTAAGATATAAACCCAAAGAAAAGTGGCAGCGATTCAAGCTGCCACTTTTCTTGAGATTATTTGGCTAGACTGCGAAGTAGCGATCGCTGATTTTCATTCATACTTTGCAAAACTTGCTTAGCATCGCTGTTTTGTAACATTTGTAGAAGCTCCTCAATTTCTGCATTTAGCACAGTAGCAATTGGCTCTTTCACGATAGATTTTTCACTGTCTGGAGATGGCTTGTAAGTTTCCACTTGAGGCTCAGGCATCACGCAAGTACCAGTTTCACAATCCATACCGAGCTGTTGCCAATAGATTGTGGGAATTATCTTGCCTCGTTGACCAACATGCTCATGTTGGAGAAGATTCGTTTGTAGATAGTTAAGAGGTGAGTCATAGAACTTGACATCACGGGCATAGGGAATTGTGAAACAACCAAACGCTTTACGGTATTCTTCAGAACCTAGAATTTCATGAAAAAATGCAGAGACACCTTTCATCATCAGCAAATCCATGTACTTAGCAATTTCTTCTTTACCTTGTAGAGCTCTGCCAAGGATATGCTTAAAGCTCCATTCCACAAATTTGAGATTTGAGCAATCCTGATAGAAGCTATTGAGATAAACAGATGAAACGACTAGCTCACCGATGAAGTGGCGTACACCAAGCTTACCTTTCAGGAAATCCTTTTCGATCTTGGAGAGTTCTTTGCGTTCATGTATATAGGGCTGTCGCTCTAACACTTGAGCATAAATCTGATGAAGTGCGTTTTGACGCTCTACTTCTGTGGACTTGCGACCAATAGTAATGGGGGTATAGGTATCCATGACAACTTCTCCAAAAAATCTCTAAAAAATTATTTACCCCGTTTTTCAAATGAGTATTAACTCATTTGAAAAACAAGAAACAATCACAATAAGGGTTCAGAGTTTTCCTTTTGCAGTAGGCAAAAGGAAAACCACCTAGACGTTGAGCAAAGAAGATTTAGACATCTCTGAATAAGGTTTTATCAGTGCTGCACATTCTGCGGGTAACATCTCATCTATAACTGATTGCATAAGGCGATATGCAGTAGAACATTCCTTGGTAACTTGATAAGAATTGATAATATTTGTCAACCAATCCATCAATGTTTCACGAAAGAATAATTCATCGTCACGCAATATTGATAGTGACATATAACGAATCACGTTAGACATATCATATTTGCAGCGTTGCAGCTGCTTCTGGATTAATTCAGGATATTGTTGAGCCAAAAGCCTAAGCGATCGCATCGTGATTTCATCACTGCAATCGCGCAAAAGATTGTAAGTCTTAAGCCGCACTGAAAAATTGTTAGCAAATCGCTCTAAACTGAGCAAATCACTGTCAGTTAGGTAAACGTTGCCGATGTCATTGGCTTTTTCATCCAAGATACGATGCATTGTTAGCATAATCTTCTTTATTACCCCTCAAGTAAATATACTTAAACGCCTTCCGCCCCAAACTTCAAAGAATCATCTTTAAACTAAAAACTTTCCTCCACCCTTAAAAAACAATACAACTGTATTCCTCAATACATTCAAGAATGAAATTAAAGGTTACGTAACAACACATTTCGACATAATCGTTGTCCTTAAATATCAAACTCCAATGTTATAAAAGGCTCGATATCGCAAAAGGCTTTCAAGAAACTAATTTTTTTGCATCTGCTACTAAAAATTAGTTTCTGCATGAGAATCGCAGGAGAGATGAGGATTTTATTGCCGTTTGAAGAACTACACAGTTAAAATAGTCTTTTAATAGAACGTAATATTTTAGATACCTCCATGCAATCGGCAGTAAAAATTGAAAATCTCAGGAAAACTTATGGCGATACCGTTGCCGTAGATGGAATTTCTCTAAATGTTACGCAAGGACAAATCTATGGGCTGTTAGGTCCAAATGGGGCAGGCAAAACTACAACAATGCGTTGCCTTTGCACTCTCACTACGCCTGACTCTGGGTTGATCGAGGTGGCTGGGGCAACCGATGCAAGAGCTATTCGCAATCGACTAGGGTATGTTGCTCAAGAAGTGGCATTGGACAAAGTCTTGACGGGTCGTGAATTATTAAGGTTTCAAGCTGCTTTGTATCATATTGCGCCGAACCAAATCGGCGATCGCATTGACAGTGTCTTAGATTTGCTGCAACTAGAGCCTTACGCCGATAAACTTTCGGGGACTTATTCGGGTGGTTTGAAAAAACGGTTGGATTTGGCTGCTGGTTTACTACATCAACCATCAGTGCTGATTCTTGATGAGCCTACAGTGGGCTTAGATATTCAGAGTCGTTTCGCGATTTGGGAGTTCTTACGCAAGCTCCGAGCATCGGGTGTAACGGTATTAATCTCAAGTCATTACCTTGAAGAAATTGATGCTCTTGCCGATCGCGTCGCAATTATTGATAGGGGCAAAATTATTGCTGAAGGCACTACTGATGAACTAAAAACTAAAGTAGGAGGCGATCGCATTACGGTGAGAATTCGTGAGTTTGCGGATCGGCAAGATGCGGAACAGGCTAAAAAGATTTTGCAGCAGTTACCAATTGTGCAGAGCATCACAATTAATTCAGCTCAAGGTAATGCAGTTAATTTATTTGTTACACCTGATGCGAATGCAATTAGCGAAATTCAAAATATGTTGGCAGCAGTTGATATTGAAGTATTTAGTTTGTCCCAGTCACGACCTAGTCTTGACGATGTATTTCTAGCGGCAACGGGGCAGACTATTCTTGATGCCGAAATCGCCCAGTCAGAGATATTGTCAGCAAATAAAGGTAAAAAGAAATCTAAAAAATAAAAACCTAAAAGAGAGGTGCTGTGCTTCGCACCGCGCCTCTCTTTTAGGTTTGCTAAAGTTAAGTTTTTTATAGTAAATACAAGGGAAATCTTAACTATTGATAGCTATTTCATAGCAATAACTGCATTTAATATACGGTGTTAAGGATAAGTACCTCAGCACAATTAAAAACCTAGAGCCAGAACTTTACCGCCCGCGCAGCAGGCGGTAAAGTTTTTAGGGTTTTATATTTAATTATGCTTAGCTACTTAATCCTTAGTTCTTTACATTGAGGTTGCAGTATGCGCGAGTTGGCTTCTTTCGTCTTGGCACAAGCCTCGACGACAAAGAGTTTTGCGATCGAAGAATTACTGAGACCAGAAGGAATCGTATTCCAGCTTGTCTTTGCGATCGCTATCTTAGTTGGTGGTTGGGTAATTGCCATATTTTTCTCTTCTATGGCCGAAGGGTTACTGAAACGGACGGATGTTGATAATAAACTGTCGAATTGGTTAACAGGTTCTCGTAGTAGTAGTCTGCCAATTGAGAAATGGGCAGGTATTACAGTTTTTTGGATCATCATCCTATTCACTTTGGTTGGATTTTTCCAATTTCTTAGACTAGATGCAGTTGCAACTCCACTAAATAGTTTGCTAGCGCAAATTGCATCATTCTTGCCGAAACTTGGAGGTGCAGCGATTATCGCAGGCATCGCATGGGTCTTAGCAACCATCAGTAAAGTCATCGTCGGGCGCTATTTGCGATCGGCTCAAGTTGATGCCAAAGTAAATGAGAGCGTGGGTGAATCAAATACCGAAGTGATGCCTCTTAGTGAGACTCTATCTTCGGCTTTGTATTGGTTTATCTTGCTGCTCTTTTTACCTTTAATTCTTGATACCCTTGGCTTAGTTCAAGCACTTCAGCCCATTCAAAACCTTGTCAATCAGGTCTTGAGCGCTCTACCAAAAATCCTCAAGGCGCTAATGATTGGTGGGATCGGCTGGTTGATTGCTCAAGTAGTAAAGCGAATTGTCACGAATCTCTTAGCTACTAGTGGTGCAGATCGTTTTCTTCAGCGTTGGACTCCTAATCAAACTGAATATACTCTGTCTCAAGTAGTTGGGAACTTCATCTATGTATTGATTCTAATCCCCACAGCTATCTCTACATTAGAAGCCTTAGAAGTTGGCGCAATCTCTCGGCCTGCAACAGCAATGCTTGATCAAGTATTGCGCTTCTTACCTCAAGTTTTTGTGGCTAGTGCGATTCTTACTGTTGCCTATTTCCTCGGTCAATTTGCTAGAGACATTATTTCTGGAATTCTGACGGGCTTGGGCTTTAACAATATCTTGCAATGGTTAGGATTCTCAGCGATCGCTTCAGCACCAACGGAATCCCGTGTAAATGTTGATGATGAGAATAGCTCCATCACTTCACTTCCACCACAAACACCTTCGCAAATCGTTGGCATTATAGTGTTTCTAGCGATTATGCTAGTGGCGATCGCTACAGCAACCGATGTTTTACAGATTAATGCGCTCACCCGTATTGTCTTTGGAGTGCTGCTAGTAGCAGGTCAAGTTTTAAGCGGCGTAGTTATTTTTGCGATCGGCTTATACCTTGCTAATCTTGCCTTTAACTTGATTACGAGCACTGGCGGCAGACAATCCCGAATCCTCGGTCATGCGGCTCGGATTTCGATTGTTGCTCTGATTACAGCAATGGCTCTCAAACAGATGGGTATCGCTAGTAATATTGTCGATCTCGCCTTTGGCTTATTAACTGGCGCAATTGCAGTTGCGATCGCAGTTGCTTTTGGTTTAGGTGGCAAAGATATTGCTTCTCAACAATTACGTGAATGGCTAGAATCATTCAAACGGAACGATTAAAAAGCAAAAAAGATTCACTAAGTGAATCTTTTTTGCTTTTTAATTTGTTTTTTAACTCTCCCAAAGGGAGAGTTTTTTTGTTTAAATTAACATTGAACCTGCGGCATACATGCCTGAAGCGATCGCCCGATTCACAAGGGAATTTGATCCGATTAAAGTTTGCGATGGAATCTGAGCATCTTTGCCAATAGAAGCGTCTTCTCCCACATAACAAGGAGCATTTAAAACTGCGCCCTCAGCTACCTTAGCCGTTTTCGCGATCCAAACACCCTCACTTCTCTGCTCAACGCGATCGCCAAAATCATAGGCAACCTGACCTTCCAAAACATCAACTTGCGCTTGAAAATACTTCTCAGGTGTTCCCATATCCATCCAATAGCCATCCCATACAAATCCCATCATCTTTAATCCTCGTTCCAAAACATTGGGGAAAACTTTCCTTTCAAAGCTTAGAGGCTCACCCGTCGGATAGATGTCGAAAATCTTTGGTTCAAGAACATAGGTTCCTGCGTTAATTGTATCGATCCCTTGAGCAAGAAATTCTACCGCTTGCTCTGCATTCGGTTTTTCACGAAAAGCTTGTACCTGACTTTGCTCATTAATTTCTACTAAGCCAAAAGGCGTAATGTCAGGAACTCTTGTCAAGGTCAAAGTTGCATCAGCTTGAGTTTCCTTATGAAACTTTATTAGCGCCGTCAAGTCTAAATTAGTAAGAATATCGGCATTGAACACGATCAATGACTCACCTGTGAAATATGGCTCTGCTAGCTTAATTGCGCCTGCGGTATCGAGAGGGGTTGACTCTTCGATATAGCGAATTTTCACCCCAAAGCGATCGCCATCTCCAAAATAATCGATCACTTGTCGCGCTTGATACTGCACGTTTAGCAAAATGTCGCACACACTAGCTTCACGGCAACGATTAATCATCCACTCTAAAAATGGGCGATCAATTAGAGGTAGCATTGGCTTAGGACAGCCATAGGTCAAGGGTCTGAGGCGTGTTCCTTTCCCACCAGCAATAATTACAGCTTGCATAGAGTTGTTGACTTGCGGTATATGTTGTTTGTTGAGCATTATAGAAGTTATGGAGTGGTGTGTGAGTAATAGACCGATAACTGCATCCAAAATTCGGTCAGCCGATACCACCAATCAGGCTGATTTGCCTATTAATTTACTAGAACCAGCGCAAATCGATGCAGTTCCCACAACTATTACTAAAACTATTACAAAAATTAAGCGGATCCCCTTTGCGAAAATTGGTTTTACCCTATCCCTATTAATTTCTATTGGAACGGGAGCTCTTTTAGGTCGGATCATCCCTATTAATGCTCTGGATTGGGGCGGTTTGTTATCGGGACGCAAACCTGAAGAAGTCTTGATGGAGGGATTAGGTCGCAAGTTAGAGCGTCCCTATCAGATTTTGGTTATGGGGGTAGATCGAGTCCTTGATGCTCCAATTGGGTCTCCCGAATCCTTTAATGGTCGTAGCGATAGCATGTTGCTAATTCGTCTCGATCCCATTGATCGCTCAGTGCAGATGCTATCAATCCCTCGTGATACGCAAGTGCCTATCCCAGACTATGGCGTGACCAAAATTAATGCGGCAAATGTCTATGGTGGCGCGTCGCTCGCTCAAGAGGTTGTCTCAGGGAAACTTAATGGTGTTGAAATCGATCGCTATGTTCGTGTAGATACCTCTGGGCTATCAGCTTTAGTGGATGCCCTAGGTGGTATTGAGGTGAATGTACCAAAGCGAATGAAGTACAAAGACAATACTCAAAAGCTCAATATCGATCTTTATGCAGGTGTGCAGACTTTAAACGGGGAACAAGCTGAAGGCTTTGCGAGATTTCGCCATGATGAAGAGGGCGATATCGGACGGATTAAGCGACAACAGATTGTCTTAAAGGCTGTGAAGGCAAAAATTGCTAATCCTGGGGTTGTAATGCATCTTCCTGATCTGATCAACGTCATGCAAAAACATGTGGATTCTAATCTCAGCTTTGACGAAATGATGGCGATCGCTACTTTTAGTATGACTTTAAAACCTGACAAAATCCAAGCTACTAGCCTCAAGGGTAGACCCAGTGAGCCAAATGAGTTTCGATTTAGCTATTGGATTGTCAGCCCTGAGGATGTCGATCAAGCGATCGCGGATAAATTTACAACCAAACAAAATACTAAATAAATACCCAATATAAAAACCCAATAAAAAAGCAGCGTTTAGCGCTGCTTTTTTATTATTTAGGACGGGCCAGGAGGGATTCGAACCCCCGACACCGTGGTCCGTAGCCACGTGCTCTAGTCCACTGAGCTACAAGCCCTTAACTCGCGAATCTAATGATAACACAGTGTGCAATATTGACAAGCAAAAAATAAATTTTCTTTTCCCAAACAATGAAAACGCCGCTTTCATTATTTGGGTTAAGTATAATTCCACCAATCCTTCAAAAAATATCCCTTGAAGAATGGGCGATCGCCTCACCGTCAGGAATATTGTAGTTTTTACTCAAGCCTCACGCAAAATTTATGTTGCAGATGAAGTGTTGCCACACTTTTGTGAATTGGTATTATTTACTGACATTACGTGGGAAGAATTCCTGTAATGGCATAGGTTGGAGGCTGGTAGGGGGCGCACCCCCTTCGGCAACCTTTAAATGTTGGTTTAGGGACAATCTCCTCGTGGTTGTCCTGCTTCGCTAACAGCAAGAAATTCATCATCTGATTTCCACGTAACATCTCTGCCTTTCTGATCATCTGAATCCAAGCTAAAGTATAGGTGGCAACGTTCTTTAGTTGGTTTCTGTGCAAGAAGATTTTCGGTTAATTGTTGATTTAGTAACTGTTCTTGCGGCTGCTTCCTTTGGCGGATTGCTAGCGGCGGCGCTGCGATTACCAGTTTTATTGGGTTACATCTTTGGCGGCATCGTCGTTGGCCCCACAGGTTTAGGGCTGATCAAAGAATTGATACAGGTAGAAACCCTCGCTCAGTTTGGGGTTGCCTTTTTGCTGTTTGCTCTCGGCGTTGAGTTTTCACTGAAGCAATTAAATAAAGTAAGAGCGATCGCCCTTGGCGGCGGAACTTTACAAGTCTTGCTCACGATCGCCCTTACCACAGCTGTATCGGTATTTGTAGGATGGGTCGAGACACCAACCCAAGGAATCTTCTTAGGCGGAATTTTGTCGCTATCGTCAACGGCTGTGGTGCTGCGCAGCTTGATGGAAACCAATGCCACGGAGTCCGCACAGGGACAAGTTACGCTGGGGATGTTGATCATCCAAGATTTAGCGTTGGGATTGATGTTGGCGGTCTTGCCTGCGCTGGATCATCCTGAATCAGTGGGTATTGAAGTTATCAAAGCATTGTCGGTGACGGCGTTATTTGCAGGTGGCGCGATCGCAGCAGGGATTTGGGTAATTCCGCCATTTTTGCGATGGGTAGCGAGTACCGAGAGCCGCGAATTATTTTTGCTAAGTGTAATTGTGTTGTGCTTGGGGATTGCGCTCCTAACCGAGTCTTTAGGCTTATCGATTGAAATGGGCGCATTCGTTGCAGGTTTAATGATTTCCGAGGTGGAATACGCCGATCAAGCCCTCACCTATGTCGAACCTCTGCGAGATGTGTTTGCCACTCTGTTTTTTGCAGCGATCGGGATGCTCATCGATCCTGTATTTCTGATTCAGAACTGGGAGTTAATTCTCAGTCTGGTCGCGATCGTGATGATCGGTAAATTTTTGATCGTTGTGCCTTTAGTCAGTATCTTTCGATATCCTTTGCGAGTTGCCATTTTTGCGGGACTAGGTTTAGCTCAGATTGGAGAATTTTCGTTTGTGCTCGCAAGTGAAGGACAAAAGCTAGGTTTAGTTTCGCGTCGTGTTTACTTACTGATTTTGGGGACAACTGCGGTAACGTTGGTAATTACACCGTTCTTGCTGAAGGCAACACCGCAGATTTTAGAATTACTTGAAAAAGTTCCATTCCTAAAAGCTTGGATGAACAAGCTCGATATGCCCCAAGAGCTTTCCGCCAATGCTGAACTTAAGGATCATGTGGTGGTCTGTGGTTATGGTCGGATTGGACAGGGAATTGTTACTTTGTTACAGTCCAAGGGATATCCTGTGCTGGTAATTGAGGATGCCGAGTCAAAGATAGAAATTCTGCGATCGCAAAATATTCCCTACCTATACGGCAATTGCTCAAGCCCTTTTGTACTTGAAAAAGCGGAAATAGACCATGCGCGATCGATGTTAATCGCCATTTCCGACCCGATCGCTACTAGATTGGCGGTACAGAGAGCCATCTCTATTTCTCCAGAAATTGATATTGTGGTCAGAGCTGAGAAAGATGCTGATATCGATACGCTGTACCAACTTGGCGCTAAGGAAGTTGTGCATCCTACATTTGAGGCAAGTTTGGAGCTAACCACACATCTACTACTATGTCTGGGCGAAAGTACTAAAGATATTCAAGCAGAAATTATCGCCGTGCGTAGTAGCCGCTATGCTAATTTCCGTCCTGAAATTGCCTGTGTATTGCCAGTGACTGTGGCGATGTTGCCACCTAGTCCTAATCTCGTTGAGATTGACAAGGCTTCTTGAGGAGGATGTTATGAAACTAAAATTTAGAAGTCTTTCCAGAATTATCCTTATAGGTTTTCTAGCTTCTTCTGTTGCAGCTTGCCAAGACTCAAATCTCGGCAGCTCATTGGAGGTAGCGATCGCTCCCGCGAGTCCATCAACTTCTGAGCCAATCGCAGAAAAGCCCAATCAACCGACCCCGATCGCTACACCACCTGCTAATTCAACCTCAACCGCAAAACCTGAACCAAAACCAACTAATTCTCCTACTAGTTCCGTTAATCCTGTGAATAGCGATCGCTTATCTGCTCAAATGAAAGCGATCTCTCTACAATCCTTACCAAAGGAGTCAACCTCAGAAAAGAACTTACTCAAAGAACTTTTCTATATAAACTTTACTAATTCTCAGCCTCAATCTGGTGAATTTAGTGATCTAGAAACAGCACCTGCACCCCTCAAGGCTTGGATTAAGGACTTAAACAAATTAGGAACGATCACTCCGAAAATAGGGCAAGAGTTTAAGCCGAATATATTAGTTGCACGTCGTGAATATGCACGATGGTTATTAGAAACGAATAATCAACTTTATAAAAATCAACCTAGCCGCCAAATTCGACTTGCTCAACCAACCGATAGCGCCAGCTTCCCCGATATTCCTCAAAGCCATCCTGATTTTGCAATTATTCAGGGATTAGCCAACGCAGGACTAATCGGCGGAACAGGCGATCGCTTTCGTCCTAACGATCCCCTATTGCGCGAAGAACTCGTGCAATGGAAGATTCCACTTGATCTCAGACAACCTTTGCCAATTGCCACATTAGAGACTGTGAGTCAATCATGGGGTTTTAAAGATAGCGATCGCATTAGCGAGAAAGCTCTAAGTGCGATCTTTGCTGATGCTCAACTGCGCGATATTTCTAACATTCGACGCAGTTTTGGATTTACGACATTATTACAACCACAAAAGCCCGTCACCCGTGCCGAGGCTGCCGCTTCGCTTTGGTATTTTGGCACTGCGGTAGATGGCATATCCGTTAGCAAGGTTTTAGAAACTGAGCGATAATCAACGTTGCGATCTAATCAATTGGTCAATAAACAGGAGAAAAAAGCTATGGTTCAAACTCTACAAGCTTCAAGGCTCAGTTTATATGATGTCGAAACTAAATTTCATGCACATCAGCAATTTACAACTAACGATTTCTTTACAGATCTATTGCAAAATGCTCCTCCCCTAAGCGAATTTGAGAAACAAATTTTAGATCGTACTAGGCAGCACTATCTCTATCTAGCTAAACGCCCACTGCTAGAAGTAACTGTCAAGATGGTTACTTTGTCGCCATTACTATCCCTAGCAGGTTTTTATGATCCACCTTTTTATACAACTTTAGAAGAGTCTATAGAGTTAGTATCTCAGGACGGGGCAGAAGTGGTGCGGGGGCAGATAGATATCTTAGTTTTACAACAAGCAATTTGGGTATTGGTGATCGAAGCCAAAAGCATTCAATATGACGTGATGGTTGCTCTGCCACAGGCTTTGACTTATATGATTGCTAGTCCTAACCACACTCAACCAAGATTTGGACTAATCACCAATGGACGAGAGTTTCGCTTTATCAAACTAGATTCTGAAACTGAACCAACTTATACATTATCCAAAGTTTTTTCATTATCTGAAGCAGAAAATCATTTATATGTAGTGCTCCAAATTTTAAAATTTCTCGCTCATCTAGTTAAGTAGAAATGAAAAACGGCGCAAAGCGCCATTTTTCATTTTGCAATTTTGGATATAGAAAAGCTAGAATATTAGTAATTGTTATTGTTGAGAAAAATTAATACGTCATGTCTCAGTATCAACGTATCGAGTACTTAATCGGGAAAGATGGCAAAATCGTTGAACGGGCGATCGATATATCTGGTAGTGAATGCGTCGCGCTCACTGCTGAAATTGAGTCGAATTTAGGGAAGGTCGAAACTCGCCAATTGTTACCTAATTATTACGAGACATCTGAGCAAAATCTTGACAGCAATGCGATTGAGCAAGTTCAGTTCGATCAATAATCCTAGGTCACTTTGGATACTTGTGCTATTTAGGTAGTACTAACGAACCTAATATTTCCCAAAAACTTATTGGATTTACCTAATGTTTTATGATTGCTAACTTTATTGATAGCAATGATTTAAGCATTTATACCAATTCCCAAAAGTATAAGTACACTTTTGGGAATTAAAAAGCAAACCCAAAAAGTTATGATGCTTGCCATCGTCTGTGTAAAATTGTGATTAAGAAATTAAGAATTGTTAAAGATTTGCTTATGTAGAGATTTGCCATGGTAACTCAAACTCCATTATTGATATCAGAATCGAGTGCAACCAGTAGGCTCCGAAAGATTTTCGCGTCCGTCGATGCCGTGAGTTGTCCACATAGGCTAAATTTCCATTTGCATACAGTGTATTCTGACGGCAAAATGCAGCCTGTGGATTTAATCCAACAGGCGATCGCTTTGCGTCTATCTGATCTTGCTATTACCGATCACCATGCGATCGCAGGCTATTACATAGCTAAGCAATATCTTGAGCAATCTATGGGTCAATCTCCTGATCCCCACTCTTTGCCAACTCTCTGGTCTGGGATCGAAGTTAATGCCAGTTTGATTTTTACTGAAGTGCATATTCTTGGCTATGGATTTGATCCCCAACATGAGGCTATGCATCCTTATTTGCAAGGCAAAACTACCGCAGGTCTAGACTATCAAGCAATTAGTGTGATTAAGGCGATGCATTTGGCTGGAGGCTTAGCAGTACTTGCCCATCCTGCCCGATATAGGCGATCGCCTGAAGACTTGATCCCCGCCGCCGCCGCTTTAGGGATTGATGGTATTGAAACCTACTATGGCTATGACAATAGTGATCCTTGGAAGCCTAGTCCACGCCAAACCGAAGAAATTCGACATCTTGCGGAATCACACGGATTAATGCATACCTGCGGGACAGACTCGCACGGGTTTAAAATCAGTAAAAGACTTTAGCCTCTCGGTGGAACAAACCATGCTATGCGAGGTTTGTTCTACCAAATCAAATTGACGTTCAGAGAAAAATGACAGAAAAACCAAAAGTAATCGTCGTTGGTGCAGGTTGGGCGGGACTAGGTGCGACCTATCAACTCACAAAACAAGGATATGACGTAACCTTACTAGAGGCGGGAGCACAAGCGGGTGGATTAGTCGCAGGATGGAAAACGCAAGGGGGAAGATCCGTTGAAGCTGGCATTCATGGCTTTTGGTATCCCTATCGCAATATTTTTTCCTTAGTTAAAGAATTAGAGCTTGATCCATTTACTGCTTGGACGCGATCAGCCCAATATTCCCCCGCAGGCCTAGAAGTTGAATCACCGATTTTTCAAGACTTACCACGCTTGCCTTCCCCTCTTGGGACATTTGCCTATACACAATTTAAAAGATTGCCCTTAAGCGATCGCCTTTCTGCATTGCCATTGATGTATGCAGTGGTAGATTTTGACAATTCTGACGATGCTTGGAAACGTTACGACGGCATAACCGCCCGCGAGCTATTTCGTCAATATGGAGTATCAGAAAGGCTATACCGTGAATCCTTTGAGCCAATGCTGTTAGTTGGTCTCTTTGCTCCAGGAGAACAATGTTCGGCAGCGGCGGCTTTGGGGATGCTTTACTATTTCATCTTGGCGCATCAAGCAGATTTTGATGTGGTTTGGTGTCGAGGTACAGTCGGCGAAAAAATCTTTAAACCTTGGTGCGATCGCATTCTTAATCTGGGCGGCAAAATCCTCACTGATCGCCGTGTTAGTGATGTTTGCGTTGATGATTCTGGCAAAATTACGGCGGTAGTATGTGGTGATGAAAGCTTTGAAGCTGATGCAGTGATTTTCTCAGTGGGCATTTCGGGAATGCAGAAAATTGTGGCGAATAGTCCTGCTTTGCAAAAGCGTAGCGAATTTCGTAACTTGATGAACTTGGGTGCGATCGATGTATTAGCAGTACGACTATGGTGCGATCGCAAAATCAATATTCCCCGTCCTTCTAATGCCTGCTTTGGTTTTGACGTAACTACAGGCTGGACATTTTTTGATCTCAACGCGCTCCATGATGAATATGCCGATGAGACAGGCTCAGTGATCGAAGTCGATTTTTATCATGCGAATCAATTTTTGCCCCTTGATAATCAGGAAATTATTGCGATCGTCCAGAAATATCTTGCTTCCTGTTTGCCAGAATTTGAGACTGCTAAAGTTGTTGACAGCAGCGTGATTCGGTTGCCTCGTGCGGTGACTCATTTTGCCCCTGGAAGTTATCAGCATTTGCTTAGATCTATCACCAGTTTCCCCAATTTATATATGAGTGGTGACTGGGTGATTACCAATCACGGCTCATGGTCACAGGAAAAAGCCTATGTCACAGGTTTAGAAGCCGCAAATTTGGTGATTCAACAATTTAGTCATGGCAACATGACTCAGATTTTGCCGATTGAAGCCGATGAACCTCATATCCAGATTGCGCGATCGCTTAATCAAACCCTAAGAAATATAGCAAAATCCTTGATTCCTAATTTCTCACTGCCATAATTAAGTTTGAATTTTGCAGTGCCTACGGTGCAACAAAATTCAAACCTGACTACATAATTAGCTTGTAATCAATGTAAAATCGGATACGGTTAGACCAACCTAATAAAACTTTTTTATGCTCTTAACAGAACAAGCTCCAGCTACTGCTAAAAATACTGTCGGTTGTATCTTGGTAGTAGAGGATGAAGCGATTATTCAAGAGGCGATCGCGCTAGCTTTGCGTGAAGAAGGTTACAGCGTTCTATTGGCTGAAGATGGTTACAGCGCTTTACAAATTGCTAAAGCTGCGGCAAGACTTGATTTAGTAATTTTAGATGTGATGTTGCCATCGATAAATGGACTGGATTTTTGCCGCATTTTGCGTCACGAAGGCAATAATGTCCCTGTATTGATGATTAGCGCTAGGGGGAATGAATCAGATCGCATCGTTGGATTGGAAGTCGGAGCTGATGATTATCTCAGCAAACCCTTTGGAATGAAGGAACTAGTGGCTCGTTGCCGAGCTTTGCTACGCCGTAGTCGTCGCGACTTTGTGGCAACTAATGCCACAGTTTACAAATTTGGGGATATCACTATGTATCCCGATGAATGCCGCGTCACGATTAATGAAACTGAGATTAATCTTTCGCCTAAAGAATTTCGCTTGCTTGATCTATTTATGAGTCATCCGCGCCGCGTCTGGTCAAGGGAGCAACTGCTAGAAAAAGTCTGGGGTGTGGATTTCGTTGGTGATAGCAAAACTGTCGATGTGCATATTCGTTGGCTGCGCGAAAAAATCGAAGTTGATCCTAGCGACCCAAAACACATTGTCACAGTTAGAGGCTTTGGTTATCGCTTAGGCTAGCAGCCTGTCGGAAAACCCAAAATCCTTGTTGTAGTAAGGTGAGTTAGCGCAGCGTAACGCACCGTCAAATTTGGAGAGTGCGTTACGCTATCGCTAACTCACCCTACTGGATAGACTAACCAGAGAAGTTAAAGCATAAAAGCCAAAAGAGGGTAGAGGCGCTTCGCGCCTCTACCCTCTTTTGGCTTTTATGCTTTGTCTAGAGTGCCTAAAGCTATACAAATTTACGCCATTCGCACAATTCTTTTATTGCAATTTATTGATACTTTGAATTTAAGCAGAAAGTCTATCAAAAAAACTTTCCGAGACAGAACAAACAAGTTTTTCGCTATACTGAAAGAAGTCGGATTCAATATAATTAGATTGTGAATAATTAGCAATAAATAGTTGAATAATTCCTGCATTCAACTAGCTATATATGCTCTCTAATGAAATTGATAAATCGGAAATGGGTTACAGGGGATAAATATTTAAGTGTATTTATTATAAAACAGAAAAACCTAAATTAAATATAGACTTTATTGCTTGTTGAATATTGACCTTGCTATTTGGTCTAATACTAATACAGGTATAAAGTAATGCTTGGATTTGTCAATGTTTTAGAAGAAATTCTGGTTAGAGAAACTTATATTCAAATCGAAGAACTTCGTCCAGAAATACAACCTAAAGTCAAAGTTGCAGAGGTAGTAGCCTATGCAATTAATCGTTTGCCACCATTATTTGCCACATCTATGAAAGGGTGGCAATATCAATATCAATACGCTTTGAATGAATTACAACCCCAAATAACTCAGTTAGTCAGACAGGGGATTAAAGCTGTCTTATTTGGCGATCCTCTACATGATCTAACGCCGCTACCTAATCACCTATTTACCAATAGTGCAGGAGTACTTTATCAGTTAAGCCGAATTTTGGGACGTAAAAATTTACGCTGGCGGGATGTCCCAATCTTAGTTGAAGCAACGGTTAGTAAAACTAACTCTGCAATTAATATAAATGGTCAGACAGTACTTCAATCTGACCAAGAAACTGTTATGCAAGATGCTAGTTATCTGAATAGACATACAAAAGCGTTACTTTCCAGTTCAAAAAGATTTATGGAAAAGCAAATTGCTCAAAAGCAACAGGAATTAAGGCGACAAGAATTATGTCTACAGGGCTCTAGTCTTTTCGTTGCTCAAGGACTGCCATATGGAAATTCTTGGGCTTATGAGAAGAAAGTAAAAGATGCAGTTGAAATGGAATATAGAGCTCTACAAGCCTACACTCTACAAGCCCAGTTAGGTTTGGTTAATGTCTTAGAGCATCTTGTATATCGAGCTATGGAGCGTATTGCAAAACCAGAGTTATACGAACGAATTAACCAAAATGAAGTAGCTGCCTATGCCCTAAATCGATTACCGCCAATGTACGCAACTAGCGATCGCGGATTTAAGTATTTAAGGCAAAGGATAATTACAGAATTTGCTCGTGAATTGGTCGGAGCGGTGCGCACTGGTGTAATGAAAGTCCTGCAAGCTTCGTATGCAGATGTTCCCCCTATATATGCGTATCAGTTTGAGCGAGAGTATGAACAATCAATGCAGGTTTTAAACAGTTTTTTTAAAAGAGAAGATATTTCACTCCACAATATTGTGCTAATTGTGCAAGATTTATTGGTGTGTCAATCTGCATAATGACGACATAGCTGTCGCCAATGGATCAAGATACAAAATCCAAAAGAGAATGGCGGCGCGAAGCGCCGCCACTCTCTTTTGGGTTTTGATTTTGTCCTAAACAGCAAGGCTTTTAATATTTATATTTTATACCAATTCACAAAAGTGTGACAACACTTCTGTGAATTAAAAAGCAAACCCTGTAAGGGTTTTAAAAGCACAAAGTGGCGTAGCCACTTTGTGCTTTGGTATTAAACTGATGCATGCTCATCTTGTTTCGGTAAAAGTTCTGGAACAGGATCATAACCACCTATATTCCAAGGATGGCAACTACAAATCCGTTTCACAGCTTGTCCCCCTCCTTTGACTAAACCAAAGCGATCGATCGCAGTCCCTGCATATTGCGAACAAGTTGGTTGAAATCGACATCTCGGCGGAAATAATGGCGAAATACACAATCGATAAAACTGGATCAATAAAATGACAAGTTTTTTCATGGATTTTTGCGTGACTGCGCTAGGCTATTGATAAAGCTATAGATACATTTTACCGTTTCCATCCTAATCTTCTGATGTCATCCCCAAAAAACGTCACGATCGCTGTTATTCAGGCATCCCTAAATGCTGATGTAGCTACTAATGTTGCTAAAATCTCCGACTTAGTGAGCAAAGCAGCCCATCAAGGTGCACAGGTGATTTTGCCACCAGAATTATTTGAAAGCCCCTATTTTTGTCGAGAAGAGCGCGATCGCTTTTTTGATTGGGCGCAACCTGTGGAAAATCATCCGACGATCGCGCATTTTCAAAAGCTGGCTCAAGAATTAAATGTGGTAATTCCTGTTTCATTTTTTGAGAAATCAGGACAGGTCTACTACAACAGTCTTGCCATGGTTGATGCTGACGGTTCATTGTTGGGAGTCTATCGCAAAAGCCATATTCCCGACGGGCCTGGCTATGAGGAAAAGTTTTATTTTCGTGGCGGCGATACGGGTTTCAAAGTTTGGGACACCGCTTTCGGCAAAATTGGCGTAGGCATATGTTGGGATCAGTGGTTTCCTGAATGTGCAAGAGCAATGGTATTGATGGGTGCAGAGATTTTGTTATACCCAACGGCGATCGGCACTGAGCCAGAAGAGCCAAATCTAAATACTAAAGATCCTTGGCAACGCGCCATGATTGGTCATGCTGTTAGTAATGTGATCCCTGTGGCGGCAGCAAATCGGATCGGCTTAGAGGGAAATCAAACTTTTTATGGTCATTCCTTTATTGCCGACCATCGCGGCGATAAGGTTGCAGAGTTGAATGACACCGAAGAAGGCGTGATTTTAGCCAGTTTTGATCTCGATCAAGTACGACTTAATCGGGCATCCTTTGGATTTTTTCGAGATCGCCGCCCTGATTTATATCAGGTTTTATTATCTCCCTAAATACCAATTCCCAAAAAACTTAAAAAAGAGGCGGCACTGAGTGCCGCCTCTTTTTTATACCCAAGACCAGCGGCGTTTTGGGGTGTTGGTCTTGCCAATTTCTAGCCTTTGCGATCGCGTCGGCATTGGTTCAATCACAGTTGTGATATCTGATAGTGAATTAACCCTTAACTCATTAGTAAAAGTATTGCATTGATAAACTGTTGCCGAATCGACATCTAAAGCTGACAACCAACCACTCTTAGGGTGGTATCCACCAGTGTCAATATCGAGCCAGCCCTTACCCAATACCAAATTTCCGGGCTTTACCCCAGGAAAGACAAAGGTGATCGTATGTCCAGTAATAATAATTTTGTCTTCAAAAAAAGGCTCTGTGGCACTATGAAACTCTTCCCGAATCCAACAAAATTCCGCAGCACCCTGTAATTCGAGCGGTAAATTAGGATTTAAGCCTGCATGAACTAGCCACACATCCCCTAAATCCACATACAGCGGTAATTGCTGCATCCACTCTAAATGTGCTTCTGGCAAACTGTCTTCTCCATAGCTCGCCAAGGTATTGGCTCCACCATTGAGTAACCATCCTTTCCAGATCAATGATCCTTCATTACTGCTAAAGGCATCAAGACACATTTGTTCATGGTTTCCCTTGAGACAAGTGTGACCATTTTCAATGATCCATTTCACAACATCGGCACTGCGATCGCCGCGATCGATCAAGTCGCCCAAAAAGAATAATTTGTCACTAGAACCGCACTTAATGAAGTCAATTAACTTCATTAAGCCATCAAACTGACCATGAATATCTCCGAATACTAATCGAGCCAACTTATCTCACCCCATATCACAAATGGTGAAGGCAAAAACATAAAGTATTGAAAGCTAACGATAGGCATGAATAAGGTGTAGTGGTCTAGAGTATTTTCAAGACATATACAACTTCAAAGAAATTTTTCTTTTATCTACTATCTATATTTTATGACAGATTTTCCTTGCTTTCGTTTCATTTTGTCTCCTGTGGTGATAAGCAAACCTCTAAAGTATCATAAGCATGAGCTAAATTGTCACTGTCACAAGAATAAACAGCAATTCTCATTATGAAACCAATCTTGAAGTACTTTGTGCATCAACCATAGACAGGATGAACGATATGCCTCCTCATTTCTACTTTCTAGGGTTTAATTAAAAATTGTCATAGTTTTTGCAATTTTTATGTTCAATGGATTTATTAGTATCGATAAGCCGCCATTTATTACGGCTCATGACTGCATAAGTAAATTACGAAAACTGCTTAAGCAAAAGAAAATTGGTCATGGCGGTACGCTTGATCCAATGGCTACAGGGGTTTTACCGATCGCAGTTGGTAATGCCACAAGGCTTTTAAGATTTTTACCAGAAGGGAAAGCTTACGAGGCAAAGATTAGGTTTGGGGTGGTAACTAATACCGATGATGTTACTGGTGCAATTTTAAGCGATCGCCCTTGCCCAGATATAAAACTTGAGGACATTGAGAAATTATTACCTTTATTTCAAGGCAAAATTACTCAACGTCCGCCAGCCTTTAGCGCTATTCAAGTTAATGGTAAACGTCTTTACGATCTTGCTCGTAGGGGCGAGATTGTCGAATCTGATATTCCGATCCGCTCTGTGGAAATTACCGAAATTCGGGTTTTAAGTTGGACAACGGGGAGCTATCCAGAATTAGATGTAGCGATCGCCTGCGGGTCAGGTACATATATTCGGTCGATCGCCAGAGATTTAGGGGAAAAGCTGGGATGTGGCGCGACGTTGTCAGGACTTAGACGTACTTATAGTAATGGGTTTGATTTAAATTCTAGTTTGACTTTTGAGCAAATTGCGGATCTATTGAGATCGCGGAGTTTTGAAGTTCTTGCTCCCGATCATGGTTTGCATTTCTTGCCAATGATGTCTCTTGATGAAGATGCGACAAAACGTTGGTGTATGGGACAGGTGATTGCAATAAAGGATGTTCTTACCGAAGGTGAGAATATCCTTTCACAGTACGTAAGAATGTGCGATCGCGATCAAAAGTTTTTAGGCGTTAGCGAAGTTATTGAAGCTGGGTTACAACCAATTGTTGTTTTAAATCCCATAAATTAAAAAAAGAGGGCGCTTTGCGCCCTCTTTTTTATATAAATTGCGGCGCGGAACGCCGCAATTTATAGTTTAAATTTTGCTAGTCAACTTAGTTAGCAATTGATTAGAACGCTGCAAGAAGCCCTTCATGCTGTCAGCATCAAAGCTCTTCTGCGCCATCAGTGCCAAGTCATAGACATGTGTACATATCAAGTTAGCTAGATCCAATGATTCTGATTTGCCACCAGCCAAAATTTGACTACTATCAAGCTCAATCAACTTCTCCATGAGCGGGTGCGTCGTATTTACAAGTAACACATGATCTTCAGGGAAGCTCACCGTACCTTGCTGCATCAATGCCATCATTTCCTGCATCCGTCGCGCTGATTCGGGCAGCAGAATGATTGCAGGTGGGGCAGAGGACACATCTTCAGTTTTAATCGCCTCAGTGCGAATTACCAATTTGGGCTTATTCAGCGCTGCACGGAAAATATCTTGGAGATGATCGCTCTTGGTTTTATTGGTTTTTGGATCGACAATTTCTGTGTTCGCTCCCTTATCAACTAGGCGATCGTCAATTTCGGCATCAACACGGGAAAATTTAATATCTTTAAATTCGCGCTCAAGGAAATTAATGAAGTGACTATCAATAAACGCATCAAATGTGAGCACTTCTAAGCCTTGGTTTTTATGCAATTCCACATAAGTACCTTGAGCGATCGGATCAGAAGTGTAGAACACTTGGTTTTCATGCTCAGCTTTGTTGCGCTCTAGATAAGCTTGCAAGGTTGTATAGTTACCGCTTTCGCTCTTGACTTCATCAGATTCACTAGTGGTGGCATACACCAAGATCTCCTTGACTTGCTGATAAAACTTGTCGCTATTCATTGAGCCAAACTTCATGAAGATACTGATATCTTGCCAGCACTTCAGAAATTCTTCACGGGAATCGCTGTAAAGGGCAGTTAGGCGATCGCCTACTTTCTTAGCAATAAAATCTTGAATCTTACGAACTTTGGGATCACCTTGCAAGAAGCTACGTGATACGTTCAAAGGAATATCGGTGCTGTCGATTGCCCCACGCAAAGGCATCAAGAACTTAGGGATCACATCATCGCAATTGTCACTAACAAAAACGTGATTGCAGAAAAGTTTGATCTGTCCGCGATTTGGGTCAATATCCGCCTTCATCTTCGGAAAATAAAGAATCCCCTTAATCACAAAAGGATAATCTGTGTTCAGATGAATCCAAAACAAAGGATCATCTTGGTAAGGATAGAGATAACGATAGAATTCTAAATATTCGTCTTTGGTGACTGATTTGGGAGATTTATCCCATAACGCAGTTTGTTTATTGATGACTTCATCATTGAGCTTGATCGGCACAGGCATGAAGTCACAATAGTTGCGAATCATCCGCTTGATCGATGCTTCTTCTAGATATTCTTCAGCATCCTCTTGCAATGTTAAGGTGATCGTCGTACCAACATTGGTGCGATCGCTATCATCAAGTGTAAAAGTCGTTGAGCCATCACAAGACCAATGAACTGCCTCTGCACCTTCTTTGTAGGAAAAGGTATCAATCTCAACATTGCTCGCCACCATAAATGACGAATAAAAGCCTAAACCAAAATTACCGATGATTTGTTGATCGCCAGTGCCGCTACTCGCGTATTTAGTAGCAAATTCTTGGGCACTAGAAAATGCAACTTGGTTAATATATTTCTTTACTTCATCCGCTGTCATGCCGATACCAGTATCTGCGATCGCTAGAGTTTTTTTCTCCTTATCAATCGTCACAACAATTTCAGGATCGGCGGAGTGATTTGTTTCACCTGCATAGGAAACCATCTTAAGTTTGCTGATGGCATCTACGGCATTAGAGATCAATTCCCGCAAGAAGATATCTCGCTCTGAATATAAAGCCTTCTTGATAATGGGAAAGATATTCTCGGTATGAATGCTGATCGTTCCCTGCTCTTGCATATCGCGCAAAGCTCCTAATTATTACTAAATGTATTGCTAAGTAACTCGGCATAATTAAAAAACCAGGGTCAAAATCCGTACCGCCCGCGCAGCGGGCGGTACGGATTTTGGAGCTTTATATTTAATTGTGCCTAGCTACTCAAATGTTACTGAGTGTTAATCAAGCCTGATTATACAGAACCAATAGCAATATCAAAGCCCTTGAGCTTGTCGCGTTCTCCGTACCTAACCTTGTATTTATGAAGGTTTGCAAAGCAAATCTATACATTTTTGTAACTCTAGTTGAAAAACCCGATTTGCTCATCTATTGTGATATCAGCACTTTTTAATCAACCTTTACAGATATGGCGATCGCAGCGGTTATCTACATCTCAGTGTCTATACTCTTAGTAATAAGTGCAGGTATATTTTTTATTAAGGCTATCCATTCATTAATGGATAAACAACAAACATCAAACTACAAGCGTAAAGAACAAGTAATGTTTTTACGCCCTAAATCTAATGATCCCTTAATGATTTCCACCCGACGGGAAGAAATCATTGCTATGCTGGAACGACAATTTGCTAGTAGCCCATCATCTGACTCCTAGCACTATGAACTAGTAGGAGCAAAGATGACGGTTGAATTCCCTATCTCCACTGGAGAGGCAGACTATGTGGCTCGCCGCAAACAACTGCGGAAACAACGCCGCCTTCGCATCTTT
This sequence comes from Pseudanabaena sp. BC1403, assembly GCF_002914585.1. Classification (NCBI taxonomy): domain Bacteria; kingdom Bacillati; phylum Cyanobacteriota; class Cyanophyceae; order Pseudanabaenales; family Pseudanabaenaceae; genus Pseudanabaena; species Pseudanabaena sp. BC1403. The sequence goes on along the minus strand of NZ_PDDM01000029.1, from coordinate 27,982 downwards.
CAACGCATTTGGCAGTTAACATTCATCACAGGACTTACTGGCGCGATGCTCTGGATAGCTATGCTCCCAGAGTGGCAGTTACGTAGTGCTAACCAAATTGAGATTGAGGGGAACAATCTGCTTTCCAAGGAAACCATCAAAAAATCTCTAGCTATTCAATATCCACAGTCGATTTTTCAAATTCAACCTCAATTGATCGCTACCCAATTAGAAGCAAATGCCCCAGTTTCTAAGGTTTTAGTTTCGCGCACCATTTTCCCGTCCAAGTTGACTGTTCAAGTCCAAGAACGTTTGCCGATCGCTAAATCTACACGCAAAGGTCAAAAAGGGTTTCTTGACACTGAAGGCATATGGGTATCTGCTAAAGCTTATCCATCAAATATTAATAAACCTAATCTCGTAGTCTTAGAGCCAAATGATAAGGTGATTGGTCAATGGTCAACCCTTTATCGCCAAATTAGCCAGAGTCAGGTCAAAATTTCGCAAGTAGATGCTAGAGATGAATCAAATCTTATTTTGACTACAGAGCTTGGTCTGGTATATTGTGGCACATACAAACCATCACTATTTACCACACAGTTAGAGACGCTTGATCGACTGAGAGCATTGCCCGAAAGATTGAAATCAAAAAGTTTTAGCCACATTGATATCAGTCAGCCCAGCAATCCGATTTTGGAAATGAATTTGCCATCCAAAGATAAATCTTCTGAAACAAAATCTTAAACTGTCGTTTTAAGGCTATTATTATTTTTTTCTGGTAGGTTTAAACTGTTACTCGAACTTTTGACTCGAATGGGGTTTAAGCTTAGCAAAATCTAGAGAGCATCAGTAAAACGATTCTATTTATGACATCCCTCGATAAATGACATCTCAAAATGACTGGTCAGATTTGGACTCAAATGGTTCGGAAAACGGAGAAGTAGACGTGCAAATGGATGAACTTTCTGAGTTTTCAAATAACTCTAGACTACACCTAAGTCACTCTCACAATCGTATGAAGCAGCAGTTAGGCGTTGATGCAAAAGCGGATAATATCATGTTGGGCAGTGTTGCAAAAATTAAGGTAATTGGTGTTGGCGGTGGCGGTGGCAACGCTGTAAATCGCATGATCGCCAGTGATGTGGTTGGTGTAGAGTTTTGGTCGTTTAATACAGACGCTCAAGCATTACTGCAATCCTCCGCTTCTAAGCGATTTCAGATGGGTCAAAAACTGACCAGAGGTTTGGGAGCAGGAGGTAATCCTGCGATCGGACAGAAGGCTGCCGAAGAGTCTCGTGATGATATCGCTGCGGCTGTCGAAGGAGCCGACTTAGTATTTATTACCGCAGGTATGGGTGGTGGTACTGGCACTGGAGCCGCGCCAATTATTGCTGAGGTTGCCAAAGAGGCAGGCGCATTAACGGTTGGCATAGTCACACGCCCTTTCACCTTTGAAGGTAGAAGACGTGGACAGCAAGCCGAAGAAGGAATTGCAGGGTTACAGAGTCGCGTTGACACTCTGATTGTTATTCCCAACGATAAGTTACTCTCTGTGATTTCTGAGCAAACCCCAGTCCAAGAGGCATTTAGGGTTGCTGATGACATCCTGCGTCAGGGAGTACAAGGTATATCTGACATTATTATGATTCCTGGTCTTGTTAATGTTGACTTTGCAGATATTCGCGCAATTATGGCGGATGCAGGATCAGCAATGATGGGCATTGGCATCGGCTCAGGCAAGTCTAGAGCCAGAGAAGCAGCTATGACTGCTATTTCTTCACCTTTATTAGAAACCTCAGTCGAAGGGGCTAGTGGAGTTGTCTTCAACATCACAGGTGGCGAAGACATGACTTTGCATGAAGTCAACGCAGCAGCTGAAACGATTTATGAAGTTGTTGATCAAAATGCGAATATTATATTTGGTGCAGTGATTGATCCCAAGATGGATGGTGAGATTCGGATTACGGTAATTGCGACTGGCTTTGCTCCCAAATCACATCCAGCGATCCCACCACAAATTTCTAAAAAAGTTCAACCTCTGCCTCCTAGCCCGCAACCAAGAACGTCAGCTTCTTCAATGCCCAGTACTTCCCAACCTGAAATTAAGCTTAGTAAGCCAGGACTTGATATTCCCGATTTTTTACAACGTCGCCGCCCACCTAAATAAGAGCCATAAATTTAGAGGCTGTGCTTCTAATTTACGGCTCTTATTTCATGCTGGCTGAAAAAAAATATCTAATTTAATCATAAACAGATAGTACGAATAGCGAATTAAGCCTGACAATAGAATGATGGCTATGTTACCTCCTGATAAATTGCAGTGACACACTTAACGACTACTAGGCATGGAATTCACCGACTACCTTCTTTAAATAGTGGTGAAGACCGACTTAGGCTGTTTGCTGGCTCAGCAAACTTGCCACTTGCCCAAGAGATTTCCCGTTATTTAGGTATAGAACTAGGGCCTATGGTGCGAAAAAATTTCGCTGACGGGGAAGTCTACGTGCAAGTACAGGAATCGATTCGGGGTTGTGATGTTTATTTAATCCAACCGACCTGTCGCCCTGTTAACGACCATTTGACTGAATTATTGATTATGATTGATGCCTGCCGTCGCGCATCAGCAAGACAGATCACCGCAGTAATGCCCTACTACGGCTATGCCCGCGCCGATCGCAAAACCGCAGGACGAGAGTCTATCACCGCGAAATTAGTTGCTAACTTAATCGTGCAGTCTGGAGCCGATCGTGTGATTGCGATGGACTTGCACTCAGCTCAAATCCAAGGATATTTCGATATTCCTTGCGATCATGTTTATGGCTCACCAGTTTTATTTGACTATCTCAATGAAAAGAAGCTACCTGACTTAGTGGTGGTTTCACCAGATGTAGGGGGGGTAGCTCGTGCTCGTGCTTTTGCCAAAAAACTTGATGATGCTCCTTTAGCAATCATTGATAAGCGTCGCCAGAGTCATAATGTGGCTGAAGTGATGAATGTGATTGGAGATGTGTCGGGTAAAACTGCTGTTCTTGTCGATGACATGATTGATACGGCTGGGACGATTTACGAAGCGGCTAAGCTGTTGAGAAAAGAGGGGGCGCGACAAGTTTACGCTTGCGCAACCCATGCTATTTTTTCACCGCCAGCGATTGATCGTTTATCAAGTGGCGTGTTTGAAGAAGTAATCGTCACCAACTCGACACCTGTAAGACAGGAGAACTACTTTCCTCAATTGCGGGTACTATCAGTTGCTGACCTCTTAGGTGAGACAATCTGGCGTGTTCACGAAGATACTTCGGTAAGTAGCATGTTTAGATAGCGATCGCCATTTATTTCTTGAATATGTCAGTTTTTATTTCGTAATCATTTTCGCAATCATACTTAATTCAAGAAAATGTGCAGTATGATACAAATTGCAATTATGTAGTAAGTTTAAGTGAGAATACTCATATCAATTGCTAGACAAACTTTCTAAAGTTATGACCTATTTTGACGAATTAAAGGAGTTTTAAAGGCTTTATATAGTCATGATTTTAAGTGAATGTACAAGCGATCTACATGTAGATTATCTTTGTACATTTAGATGCAAATCAACATATGTCACTCCACTCGATTGTTTGCTGACGTACTTTCCATGCAATTGTCATTATTTGTGATAAAGACCCTCTATCAATAGGCTTCCATCACAACTAATTTTGGGATTTTCGGCACTTTAGGTGTTGAAAATCCCAAAATTAGTTTCATAATTAAAGTTGCTGATACTTTTCTAAAGATTGGTGATCGCAATTGATTACGATTTTTTGATAGATTGTCTGTTTTCTCGTCTGAATAAAATCTAATACCAATTCTCGAAAGTGTAGTAGCACTTTCAAGAATTAAAAATCAAACCCAGCAAGGTTTTGATGTTCTAAAAATGGCAACTTCATTTTTAGAATAGGTATAAATGATGCTTTATATATTGTTTTGTTTTTGGTTAAAGAGGATATATAAGATTGGCTGACCGTGCTCTTGTTGAAGTCTTTCGCGAAATGAATGGGGGGATGTTCCCACCCATGACGGAAACGTTTGAACGCGGTAAGACGATTTTTTTTCCTGGCGATCCTGCTGAACGTTTTTACTTTTTGGTTAAGGGTGCTGTAAAACTTTCTAGAGTTTATGAAGCAGGTGAAGAAATTACTGTTGCCCTATTACGTGAAAATAGTGTGTTTGGAGTTTTGTCTTTGATTACTGGCAATCGCTCCGATCGCTTTTATCATGCAGTTGCCTTTACGCCTGTCGAGTTGCTTTCTGTACCGATTGATCAGGTTGAAAAGGCTCTGAAGGAAGATTCTGAATTGCCGATGGTATTATTGCGCGGATTGTCATCAAGGATTTTGCAAACGGAGATGATGATTGAGACGCTTGCCCATCGGGACATGGGATCAAGGCTAGTAAGCTTTTTGCTAATTCTTTGTCGTGACTTTGGTACACCTTCGACTGACGGCGTAACGATTGATTTGAAGCTATCCCATCAGGCGATCGCGGAAGCGATCGGCTCCACACGAGTAACGGTAACTCGATTGCTGGGCGATTTGCGCAAGCAAAAAATGATCGCAATTTCAAAAAAACGAATTACAGTGCATAACCCGATTGAGTTAGGTCAGCAATTTGCCTAATTTAAACCCAAAATCTGTACCGCCCGCTACGCGGGCGGTACAGATTTTGGGTTTTACATTTAATTTTGCTTAGCTACTTAGTAGATGCGTTAAGCTGTTTATAGAAAACCATATAAAGAAAACTATCTAAAAATGTACGAAACCTTAAAAATAGTCTGGTCTATTGTTGCTATTTGCTTAGTGGTCTTAATTCTCTTACATAGTCCTAAAAGTGATGGTCTGGGTGGCTTTAGTGGTCAAGCTCAATTGTTCTCAAGTACCAAAAGCGCAGAAACAGCTCTCAATCGAGTCACTTGGTTTTTAACCGCAGCTTTTTTGGGCTTAACAGTGATGCTTAGTGGTGGTTGGCTTACTAAGCCAACGGTAACGGCTCCGATCCCTGCACAAGTTGCTCCTGCAACTCAGACTGCACCTAATGCACAACCAATCCCTCTAAATTTGCCAGCAACAACTCCAGCAACAACTCCAGAAAAACCTCAGTAATAACATGACGGCAATTCTGCCTAAATCTAGCGATCGCGCAAGTAATCATATATTGCTGCCATCGATAAGATGGGAGACGTATCGTGCGATCGCCGATGATTTAGAATCTCAGCCCAGTAAGCGCCTCACCTATGACAATGGGCTGTTAGAAATTCGGATGCCATCTGACCTGCACGAAAATTATAAAAAGATTTTGGGTCGCATTGTCGAGGCTCTGACTGAGACACTAGGAATGGAAATTCTTAGTTTAGGTTCGATGACTTGCGATCGCGAAGATTTAGCAAGAGGTCTAGAACCAGATCAATGCTATTACATCCAGAATGAAGCGAAGGTTTGGGGTAAAGACAAGATTGATTTACAACTCGATCCGCCACCAGATTTAGCGATCGAAATTGATATTACGAGTAGTTCGCTGAATCGATTTTCTATCTATGCCCAATTAGGCGTACCTGAAGTTTGGCGCTATGACGGGCAGGTAATTACGATTCATTATTTAGTCGGCGCACACTATTCTTTGAATGATTATAGTATTGCTTTTCCTTTACTAAGAACTAGCGATCTTCAGAATTTTTTAGAACTCAAAAGTACTCTCAAAGAAAATGCTTTGATTCAGCAGGTACGCCAATGGGCGATATCAACTCACGTTTAAAAATATGCCGTGTGATGAGTTAAGTAGCGCTTGATCAACTTGAAAAAATAGCTCTTCGGTATTATCAGAGTTAACTATTATTATGTCAGCTAATTCAATTTTTTCAGATTGAGACATTTGACTAGAGATTCTCTGTAGCGCTTCAGATTCTGAAAGATGATTGCGGTTAATTAGTCTTTGCAACTGTTGTTGGGGATCGCAAGCGATCGCCCATGTCTCGGTCACTAAGTCTTCCATTTTTGCCTCAAACAGTAAGGGAATCACCATTACCACCGTTGATGGCTCTAAATGTTGTGCTTCAGCAATTAAGCATTCTTGGACATAGGGATGGATTAGTCTTTCCAGCCATTGACGCTCGATTTCGCTCTCAAATACGATCGCGCCCAACTTGCGGCGATCAAGGTTTCCTTGATCATCAAAGATTAATTTGCCATAGCGATCGCGGAGTTTTGCAAGGCTATCGCCTGTTAAAGCTTGTCTAGCATATAAATCAGCATCAAGAATTGGCAGTCCATAGGTCTGATGCAAATAATCAGAGACGGTGGTTTTACCTGTGGCAATGCCTCCTGTGATGCCAATGATGCGCTGATTCATGTGATTTAATTCTAATTTGGGATGCTCTGCTGAGCAGAACATCCCAAATTATCCTATTTATTGAACTCATGGATTTCACCAATATTCTTGGATTTACAGCTGCATCTCTAACAACTATTGCTTTTTTGCCCCAAGTAATTAAGGTTTGGCGATCGCACTCAACTAAGGATATTTCTTTGCCAATGTTGGTTACTTTTATTGCTGGGATAACGCTCTGGCTAATTTACGGCTTATTAGTAAATGCTGCACCCATCTACCTTGCTAATGGCATTACCTTGATTTTGAATCTACTGATTTTACGATTTAAACTTAAATATGGATAAACTAGTGAGAATGGTGCAAAGCACCGCCATCACTAAAGTTAATAGTTTTAATATGACCTCTCTTAGCTCCTTCTTCTCGACTTACTTCACCCATTTTGTAATGTTGGGGCTGATTTTGACCTTTGCGATCGCCCATAGTGGGCTTGCCGAATTACGGATGTGGGCAGAGGAACGGATTGGAGCAAGGCTATATCGAGTAATTTTTGCACTAGTTAGCATTCCCCTTGCGGTAGTACTACTTATTTATTTCTTCAACCATCGTTATGACGGTGAACAGTTGTGGAATGTACAAGGAGTTACGGGCGTAAGTGAGTTTGTATTGATTCTTTCAGCAATTTCATTTCTTTTTCTTTATCCTGCTACGTTTAACTTAACTGAAGTTGCTGCGATCAAAAAGCCAGAGGTACATTTATTTGAAACGGGGATCATTCGTATTTGTCGCCATCCACAGATGATTGGTCAATGTCTATGGGGCATAGCTCATGCACTTTGGGTAGGAACGTCTTTTACATTGGTAACAGCGATCGCATTAGTTATCTATCATTTATACGCTGTGTGGCATGGCGATCAGCGTTTGTTCAAACGATATGGCGATGCTTTCTTAGCGGTGAAGGAGCGGACTTCAGTATTGCCATTTGTGGCGATCGCTCAAGGTCGTCAGCAATTAGTTTTAAAAGAATTTGTGCGCCCTGCTTATATTGGTGTTGCAATTACGATTGTTTTATTTAGATGGCTACACCCGATCGCAATTACTGCATCTGCAAATGTAAATTGGTAAAAAATTCAAATCAAAAAAAGAGGGTGTTTTACCCCCTCTTTTTTTCATTAATAAACGGGAAGCGTAAAGCGGAAGCAACTGCCTTTTTTGCCGATCGCGTCATCAACCCAGATGTGACCATAGTGGGCGGTAATAATACGGCGGCATAGTGATAAACCAATACCATAGCCATCGGCATCACCATCGCGTTCTAGACGATAACGCTCCTCAAATACGCGATCGCGCATTTCTGCAGGAATCCCAAGGCCGTTGTCAGTAATGCTAACTTCAATCTTTTGGGCAGTGCGATGCATGACTGTAAGCTCTATTTTGCCGCCTTCGGGGGTGTATTTAGTAGCGTTGCCTAAGAGATTTATTAAAACTTGACGAATTTTTTCTTGATCTACATAAACAGGCGGCAAATCGTTAGGAATATCCTTGACTAATTTTTGGTGCTTTCCCTCAAGACATTTACTGAAATAAAAATCGCTCAATACGCTATGACAAAGCTGATCAAATTGGATTTTTTGTCGTTGGGTGCGAAATTGGGCATTAGCCCCCCGTCCTGCTTCGAGAATGTCGGTAATCATGTTATCGGCATCCCGTGCTTTGTTGCGAGCATGTTTGAGTAGACGAGATACCATTTGCGGATCGATTTTGTCGCCGCTTTTTTCGATGGTGTCGATCGCTAATAAAATTGCGGTTAGGGGGTTTCGCAGATCATGAGCTAGCATCCCTAACACGCGATCCTTAAAACGAATTTGCTCTTCAATTTCAGATTTCTCTTGCGACAGTCTAAATACGTCATCAGCAAGACGTGCAACTTCATTCATGTAGTCAATATTCTGAGCAAGTTCAGGCGGATGGTTATTTGTTTTGTCTAATACCTGCTGTTTCCAAGTATCCAAGCTATTTTCTAGCTGTTTGAGTATGTTTTTCCCCGCGATCGTTTGTCTTGGTAAAGGTGATAATTTGAGCAAGGCTGGTGACATGACCACTTTAAATAGTTCGGCAAGTTGTGGCTGACTGGCGACATTAATAATTTGGAGTTCGGATCGACAATCACTTTCTCGTTGCAAAAATTCCTCCACATCCTTGACTAAATCTTTTGCCTTGGGGCGATCGTCAATAAATAGTAAGAGTTGTAGGGTTGATTCAGGTAATGTTGGAATAGTCCTCATTACTTTTCGGACTCGCAACGGATTTTTTAAGACATTCTTAATAATTATATTATTGTTCTCATGCATTTACCTCAACAGCGATGGCAGATTTTCTCACCACAGCCAGATTTGTCACGAGAGATCGCTGATTCTACGGGACTTTCACCCATAATTGCTCAGGTTTTGCTAAATCGCGGTATTAATACTCCCGAAGCTGCCAAGATCTTTCTCGATCCTGAACTGGAAGATTTGCCTGATCCTAAACAAGAATTTCCTGACTTAATTAGGAGTATTGACCGTATTGAACTAGCCATTAAAAATGGCGATCGCATCACGATCTGTGGTGACTATGATGTTGACGGCATGACCAGCACCGCTTTGTTAATTCGCACCTTGCGATTATTAGGCGCAATTGTGGAATATGAAATTCCGAGTCGGATGACGGAGGGCTATGGAATTAATGCGCGGATCGTGCAGGATTGTCACGATCGCGATGTGAAATTAATTATTACGGTGGACAATGGTATCGCTGCATATGAAGCGATCGCTCTTGCAGAGTCCTTAAATATTTCTGTAATTGTCACCGATCATCACGAAGTCCCCGAAGACCCTAACAAAATTCCTCCCGCGACAGCAATTCTCAATCCGAAATATCAGGTTGATCCAAATTCACCTTATGCAGCGATTGCTGGTGTTGGGGTTGCCTATGTGTTGGCATTGGAATTAAGCGATCGCTTTGGCAAACGTACTGAATTAGAAAATCCTTTATTAGAATTATTTACACTCGGCACGATCGCTGATCTTGCCTCGTTAACTGGTATTAATCGTCGATTGGTGAAAAAGGGTTTACGGTTACTTTCGCAATCTAAAGTAATTGGCATTATTGCGCTGATTAACGAAACGGGAATTGCTAAAGACAAACAAACTGGATTGAAACCTGAAGCGATCGGATTTGGACTTGGTCCTCGCATTAATGCGATCGGGCGAATCGGCAATCCGCAAGTGATTATTGACCTGTTAACTTGCGAAGAAATGGGGCAAGCGATCGCTTTAGCGCAAGAATGCGAGGCAACTAATCGTAAACGCCAAGATCTTTGTAAAGAGATCGAACAAGAGGCGATCGCCTATATGACTAAGAGACGTTTAGATGGTTTTGATATTACTCAAGAGCGTGTTTTGGTGATTGTTGATCGAGAAGTTCAAAATGCACTCACCCCTGCAAAAACTAAAAAAAAGAAATCTACCTTGTCTAGCAGCGATCAAGATTTACCAAAGGGCAATGGCTGGCATCACGGCGTAATCGGTATTGTCGCTTCGCGCCTAGTCGAACGCTACGGTGCACCCGTCTTTATTGGTAGTTATGAGGATGCTCATGACGAAGATTTAGAATCAAAACATAAAGGTGCAACTGTGCGCTTCTCAGTACGTGGTATTCCCGAATTTCATGTCTTCCATTCCCTAGAATATATCGCAAATATACGGAATAAAGGCGGTGGACATAAGGCGGCGGGAGGATTTACGCTTCCTGCGGAGAATATGGAAAAGTTGCGAAGCGGATTGAGAGAATTTGCCGATCGCGAAAATCTTCTCCCTAGTCACATCATGCCGTTAATCAATGTTGACGTGCTTGCCGACATTAGTGACATCTCAATGACAATGTTGCAGACCTGCGATCGACTGCAACCCTGTGGGCTAGGCAATCCTGACCCCGTATTTTACAGTAAAAATGTACGGGTACTAGCTCAACAGACTCGCGGTAAGGATAAAGTCAAACATCTTTCGCTTACGCTGGATACTGGAAATGGTGAAAAGCTGAAGGCGATCGCATGGCGATGGGGAGAATATTGCCCTGTGCCTGATTATGTGGATATTGCTTATAAGTTACGTGCGAATCAATGGCAAGACACAACTTCAGTAGAATTAGAAGTAGTTGGTATTCGCGAGGCAACAGGTACAGCAATGGAAAGTTCTCAAAATTCGCCTAAGCAATTGCAGTTGCAATACAACCCTGCTCCAATAATTACGAAATTTCCTCAATGGCAGAAATTGAGTGAAGCGCCAAGACCTTTGCCTCGTCCGTTATTGCTATATGGCTGCGATCGCCCTGCCGATAAATTTAAAGGCGATGTCGATTGCGATCGCCCAAATCGTAATCGCAATTATCAATCGATTGTTCTTTGGACTTTGCCACCATCTTTCACCCACCTACAATGGCTAATTGCGATCGCCAAACCCGATTATATCTATCTCGGTTCCCATATTCCTTCACTCCCTTCTATTGATCAATTTCTTGCCCAAGTTCAATCTCTTGATTTAGAGAATATAGAGAAATTAAATCTGTTAGATATCTCACAGCAATGGTGGATTTCTCCTAGTACGATCGTCTCGGCTTTGAGAGAATTGAACTACATCTGCGACTTCCCTCCAACATTACCTCTTGATGGAGAACTTCTCAGAATGCAAAAATGGTATGAGATTGCGATCGGAAAGCTGTCAGCATTATTTACAAACTTAGAATGATTTGCATTTATGGCGCGAAATGATACACATCATCTAATCGCTAGATTACTAGCAGACTTTAGTGAACTGAATTATGTGCGATTCTGGGCGATCGCATGTTTCATTTGACAGGAAGAAAGGGAATGATTTAGATTATAAGTAGGGAATAAATAAATAAATGATAAAAAACTAAATATTAAAAAACTAAATATACTTAGAGATGAATATTTACAGCTTTTTCTCTGCATTTACAAATTATTTGTTTTTGTTATAGCCTAAACAAACAATTTGTGAATGTATAATTACCGATGTTGCGTAGAAAGAATTTTTGTCATAGCATAGTTCTAGAGTTGTCACTCTAGCAGCAATAAGCCTGTCATCTAAGCTCCAATTAATATCAGTAATTTATAAGTTTATACGCTCAATTCTATCTATATAAATGCAGTTATTTATAATTCGCATTATTTCCTTTTTATCATAGGAATCCACAACATTCTTAAGACATCATAAACCTTAACTTTAAACAACAAATAAACTTATCATGCATTCCAAAGCACCTATCCCAGAGAATGAAGCAGAACGTTTAGAAGCCTTAAAAAGGTACAACATTCTTGATACATTGCCAGAAGAAACGTTTGACGATCTGACAAATCTTGCGGCTTATATCTGTGGTACTCCCATTGCACTTATCAGTCTAGTTGATGCTAATCGCCAATGGTTTAAAGCCAAAATTGGGCTAGAAGCTTCGGAAACCCCAAGAGATCTTGCCTTTTGTGCTCATGCAATTCTCCAGCCTACGCCATTGGTCGTACCTGACACGAAGAAAGATGAACGATTTGCCAATAATCCATTGGTAGCATCTGAACCCAATATTCAATTCTATGCTGGCACACCCTTAGTGACTCCAGACGGATTTGCGTTGGGAACTCTCTGTGTTATTGATCGCACCCCAAGAGACCTCAGTCCAGAGCAGCTAAAAGCTTTACAGACATTAGGTCGGGAGGTGATTACGCAGTTAGAACTTCGCAATCATGTCTCTAATCTGCGGGAAAATATCACAGAAAGACAAAGAATAGAAGATGCTCTGTTGGACAGCAATCAACAACTGGAACAAACTGTAGTAGAACTAAAAAATACGCAAGCACAACTTATTCATGCCGCAAAAATGTCTAGCTTGGGGCAACTGGTGGCAGGTATTGCCCATGAATTGAATAACCCCATCAACTTTATTTGTGGTAATGTCAGCTATATTCGTTACCAAGTAATGGGAATACTAGAACTTCTGAAACTATACCAGCATGAGCATCCGCAGCCCAGTGCTAACATTCAAACCAAAGCTAAAGAGCTAGACTTGGAATTTCTAGCCGAAGATTTGCCTGACACTCTATCTTCCGTCGAAAATGGTGCAGAGCGCATTAATCAAATTGTGTTGTCATTGCGTAATTTCTCCCGCTTGGATGAATCAAATCAAAAAGAATCTGATTTACATGAAGGGATTGACAATACACTTTTATTTCTGCAACATCGTCTCAAGGATATCCACATCATTCGTGAATATGCCAATTTGCCAATGTTAAATTGCAATGCGTCGCAGCTCAACCAAGTTTTTATGTCTATCATCACTAATTCCATTGATGCAGTAGAAGGTTTGATGCATACGCGATCGCCAGAAATTACAATTCGCACTGAATTAGGCGATCAGTCGATCATTATCAAGGTTATTGATAACGGGGTTGGTATTAACAAAGAAAGTCAAGACTCTATCTTCGATCCATTTTTCACAACAAAGCCAGTTGGTAAGGGAATAGGCTTAGGACTGTCCATTAGTTACACAATTATTCAAGAACATGGAGGAGATCTGAAATTCACTTCACAGAAGGAAGGGGGAAGCGAATTCATTATTACGCTTCCTATGTCTACTAATTAGGGTTTTGAACGCAAAGCGTTATAAGCCAAATCAGATTTAGGAATTATGCAAAATCACCTTAAGAACAATGTTTATATTAGGGACAATTCATGAATTGTCCCTACATCTCATCATTTTTTTGCAAGCCCTAATATCAAAGCTTTGCCATATTTGCTTTCATGATAAATCGCTCAAGGGTGACAATCTCTACGCGATCGCCATAGGGAATATATTGCTGCAAATCGCCTGAGATATAGAATTCGCGCAGAGTCCAACCTTCACCACCAAGGACTAAATAAGCCTTTTGATAATTAGGGTTTTGATCCATCGCATCCATTAAGCAAATTACTTCAAAAGGAACCTTTTGTTCCGCAGTGCCACCCACCTGTTGCCATTTTAGAGAAATCAAAACATTGCGATCGCCACGATTTGCCACCACATCGATTTTGTGTCTACCTCCCCCAGGGCGGCTGCCAATGTATTGCTGGGACTGCGAGAGATATCCACCATAAATTAAGGAATGCAATACCATCTGCTCCAGAACTGCCCCAGTTTCGGTATTGCGAAGACTCATAATAGTTCTAAGCCCCCATTAAACCCTTTATAAGCAAGCATTTCCTTTGCAGGAACGCGATCGCCATTGCAGCTAATCCGTCTTGGAGCATCAAGAATTTGATATTCAAATCCTAGATCTTTGTAGAGAGCAAGAATGCGATCCGTCGCCTGATTAGATGCGATCGCAGGGCAATCTTGACTAGCTAACCATTGGGCTAAACGCTCTTGTTCTGACCATTCAAAGCCATTTTTGGAATATTGCCGAAACTCAACATCGTAAGGAGGATCGGCATAAATAAGATCATTAGAATTAACCTTGATTTTACCAAAGTCTAGATTTGCAAACTTCCATTGTGAAAGTGTCGGCTTATAGGCTGTGAAATCTCGATTGTAATTTATGGTTTTATATTTCCCAAAAGGAACGTTAAAACCACCTTTTTGATTAAACCGACAAAGCCCGTTATAGCCTGTGCGATTGAGGTAATAAAAGAGTTGCGCTGCTTTAGGAGTTTCAGCTTGTCCTGAATGAATTAGGCGATTAAATTCCACACGCTGAGCATAATAAAATTCGCGATCATTCTGAACCTCAATTTCAAGCTTTAATCCCTTTTGCAAACATTGATAAAAATTGACAACATGGGGATTGATGTCATTTAGCAAAGCTTTGTGAGGTTGTAAGCCCAAGGCGATCGCTAAGCCTCCACAAAATGGCTCCACCAAACGGCGATCGCTATGCTTTTGCCAAGTGTGCTGCAAATGTTGCACAAGCCAACGCTTACCGCCAGCCCATTTCAGGGGTGGAGTAAGACGTTCTGGCTTTGAGATCGATCCAGTAATATTTGCCACTTGTTTTGCCAAGGGAGTCATGAGCAGAGATGAACGGTGAGACGATGGCATGGCGACAAGGGAAATTAATGCTTATTCAATCTAGTACCACTAGGCGGCAACTAGCAAGCCTGCACTGGATTGTTTTGGTAGCACATCGACGACATCAATCTTGGCACAGTAGGCAATATCTTCCGCGCCGTTAAGGTTGAGCAAGCGTTTGCCGTGACTTGCTTGATAAAATAAGTCTTCAACCTCACCTTTCCAAGCTTTGTATAGGGTTGCGGCTGCGATCGCTTCATCATTTCCAAAATCAGCCTCATCTTCGAGATTAGCCATGATCGCACCCGCGCAAGTAGTATCCTCAAGCGAATAGCTACCTTCCCAGCCAGAGCCAACGATCCACACAGTTTCAGGCTTAGTTTCGCGAAGATACCTCAATACTGAGCCAAGATTAATCATCGCGCAAGCCAAAACACTCTTAGCATTGGCGATTTTTTGTAGCGATCGCGTGCCATTAGTAGTACTCATAAAAATCCGCTTACCCTTTACGACATCAGGCGTAAAGTCAAAGGGCGAATTCCCCAAATCACAACCTTCTACAGTCTTTCCCCCACGCTCACCAACGCGAATCCGTAACTCTGGTGGGTGTGCTTCGCTGACGCGCATTAGCTCATCAAGATCGGAAAATACTTGCACTCCCTCAGCTCCCGCAGCAAGGGCTGTGGCGATCGTAGTGGTTGCTCGCAAAATATCAACAGCGATCGCGCAATCTGGATTTCCTTCAGCAGGCACTAACTCAGGCGTGTGATAAACAAAGATTTTCATTTATAGATCTAATGGTTTAGCTATCTACTATAAATTAAACTCTATGTTTGCCTGTTTGGCAAATTTTAGGCTACTGTCTTTGAGTTTCATTGATTTGCCATTGTTTTGAGGATTCATTCCAAACTAAACTCATCCGCAAAGTTTCGGGGAAAATAGCTTTATCTTTGCGATAAGTAAGGTCAATATCAATGATTGCAGAATTCTCTTTAGATTCAACAAGACGTACTCCATTGATAGAAACTTGACTTACAGTTTGCCACCAATCAGTAAAGGTTTGGTATCCACCAGCCCGATCGCGTTGAAATTTGGGTGTGAGATTTTGCCATGCGTTTTGAAATTGGCGATCATTGATGAGGCTGTAATATTCTCGAATTGCTTGTTCTGGAGATGGTCTTACAGGAGATGGAGTTGCGGTTGGTGTTTTTGAGGGTGTTGCTGTAGGCAAAGGCGAAGGTGAAGCTGTAGGTTGTAGGATATCGCTCCCAGAAATTCTTTGTACTGAATCTTTTTCGTTAGGACTCGCCAGAGCGCAATACGCATCTTCTACAAATTTAAGATGTTCCTTGAGCTTAGACTTACAACTTTCAATATCTTTGAATTGGCTAGTATATACCTGTTGAAATTTATTGCTTCCTAAATTGGGATAGTCAGGTATCCAAAACACTCCTGCTTCTTTATATCCTAGAGATTTCAATTTTTCTACTCTAAGATTTGCTTTTTCAGCATCCTCAAAAGCAGAATCAGCCAGAAAATAAAATGGAACTTTAGCAGCAGCTTTATTAAATGGGGAAATTTTGTTCCAGAATGCAACGATGCCGCCATTTTGAGAGATGACTACACCTAGAGCGATCGCAGCCCCGACAGCCCCACCGACAATTATTGTTACGAGTAATTGACCAAATATCTTCTTTTTAGGGTCTTGTTGAGGCTGATATACATAAACAGATTGATCAGGAATAGTAGGCGGTGTATAGCCTCTAGGTGTGACTGCCACCGTCTGCATATTCGACATTGCTGGTGGAGTTGGAGGTTGTTTTGGCGGAGATTGATTTAATAGTTGAGTTGGTTGCAACGCTTCTAGCATTTCTCTCGCGGAGCTATAGCGATCGCGTGGATCAAATTGTAGAACTTTTGCAAATATTGCTTTTAAATCAGCACTAATTCCTGTTAAGTGATTCTGCCATAGTACTTCTCCAGTTTGTGGATCAGTACCTAGCTCCTGTGGATATTTACCCGTAAGTGCAAAGATGGCAGTTAGCGAAAGACTGTAAAGATCGCTAGCAAAAAAGGGTCTACCAGCCGCCTGCTCCGATGCCATAAACCCTGGTGTACCGATCACAATCGAATGTACCTGTTGAGCCGAACTGCGGATTGTGCTGACATTGATAATCTCTTTAACCGCACCAAAATCAATTAATACAGGTTCACCAGAACGCAAAATAATATTATCGGGCTTAATATCTCGATGAATAATACCGCGATCGTGTACATAGATTAAGGTTTGGAGAATACTAACCATCAATTGTCGGACAGCATTCTCATTCCATTTACCGTTACGTTCAATTGTTTCCGTAAGTGTTAAACCATCAATCCATTCTTGGACTAAATAGAATAACCCATTTTCCGCGAAGTTTGCATAGAGTTTGGGAATATAGCGGCTTTCTTCGCCCAAGGTTTCTAAGACTGCTGCCTCACGGTGAAATCTTTGCTGCAATAATTCGTACATCTGCGGATTGTCAGCAACAGGTTTAAGCTGCTTAATCACGCATCGACGGTTAGATGGCATTTTGGTGTCTTCAGCCAAATAGGTTTCCCCAAAGCCGCCACTGCCTAGGACACTAGTGACGCGATAGCGGTTATCTAAAAGGTTTGACATAATTGAGTTATATTCATCGCTATTAGGGATCGTACAGCATAAAAAGTGTTTTGCGTTGCTTGCAAGGTTCTATAGTTTGATTCCCTATGAGTTCAAGCTGATCCTTAATCTCTTGTTTTAAGCTGTGAAAATCTGATTTTTGAGATGCTAAAGGATCGTCAATCGAATACACTTCCACGATCGCTTCTCTTCCTTTGGCATAGAAATCACCCATTTTTAGGATCTTCCAGTGATCGCTAAGTCCATCGCGTACTGCTTCAGAAAATACTAAAAATCTATTTAACTGTCTGGTTAGCGATTCAATTCTTGATGCAACATTGACTGCATCGCCGATTACTGTATACTCTTTTTTTGTTTGAGAACCTATATTTCCTTCTAAAACCGTTCCCTTAGACAGTCCTATCCCAATATAGAGAATTCGTAATGGGCTATTGACAGGTGCGCGAGCGCGTAAAACCTCTAATTCTGAAAGAATGTTTAGACTTGCTTGTAAAGCATCATCTGCGCGATCGCCATCGAAATATGCCATCACGCAATCGCCTATAAATTTTGTGACTTCCCCACCCTTAGCAACGATCTCTGAAGTGCAAACTGTAAAAAATTGGTTTAGTAACTCTACAACTTCGGTCACTTGTAATTTTTCAGTAATACTCGCAAAGCCCATAACATCTGCGAATAGAATGATTTTTTCAGTATAACGAGGGATTAAGGTGAGTGGATTGATTCCATTTTCCATAGCCTGTAAAACCCCTGAATGAGTATAATTCGCTAAAACTGCTTTTGACTCTCCCAAGGCTTGCAACAATATTTTGATCGGTTGGAGTAAAGTATCGGTGTTATCCTCTAGCATGATTACTTTCATCGACCAATTGGGGAAATATTTCTCAGTAATGTTTCGATCCAACCTAATACATACAACTTGTTGGTGACGATCGTCTTTTAAGATTTTTTCATACAAATGATCGACGCGATCATCATCACCTTCCAAAATTTGAAAAAAAGTTCTGTTACAACTTAGTAAAATTCCTGTAATCCCCTCCTTAGCATTATTTACTTGCGAAATATTTTCGATGTTTTCTATTTCCTTTCTCGTAAGCGATCGCGAGAAGTTACTGATATAGGTTAGCCGTTTCATAAAATTGCGATATTTTAAGTTATATTCATCGCTAATTCGCGATTGATCGTGGAGGATAAACAGTGCTTTGCTTTGCTCATACCAACTCTGGGGTTGGCGTGCTAATTAATTCAAGATGTTGCTTAATTTCTTGTTTTAGCTTCTGAAAGTCCGATTTTTGGAAAGTTAAGACATCATCAATCGAATAAACCTCGACGATCGCATCTTTTCCCTTCGCCTTAAAATCGCCCAGCCGCACAGGTTGCCAGCGATCACTTAAGCCTTCACGTACAGCCGACGAAAACACCAAAAATCGATTTAATTGTCTAGTCAATGCTTCAATCCTTGAGGCAACGTTTACAGCATCACCGATAACAGCGTATTCCTTTTTAGTCTGGGAACCGATATTCCCCTCTAATACTGTTCCTTTCGATAAGCCAATACCTATATAGAGAACTCGTAACGGACTATTCGCTGGAGCTTGATTGCGGAGCATCTCTAGTTCTGCAAGGATATCTAAACTTGCTTGCAGAGATTCGTCAGCTCGATCACCGTCAAAATATGCCATCACACAATCACCAATAAATTTAGTGACTTCACCACCCCTAGATGTGATCGCCTTAGTACAAATAGTAAAAAATTGATTAAGTAAATCGACAACCTCTGTTACCTCTAGTTTTTCGGTGATGCTTGTAAAACTAATAATATCAGCAAAGAAAATGATCTTTTCTGTATAGCGAGGAACTAGTGTAAGTGGATTAATTCCATTCGCTATGGCTTGCAAAACTCCCGACTGCGTATAGCTTGCTAAGATTGTTTGTGAGTCTGCCAAAGTTTGCAGCAAAATCTTAATTGGTTGCAACAAAATATCGTTATTTTCATCAAGGACGATTACTTCCATTGACCAATCTGGAAATCTTCGCTGCGAGACGTTTAGTTCTGATTTTAGGCACAAAATTTGATCGTGGCGATCATCTTCTAAAATCTTTTTGTAGAGGCCATCAATTCTATCTTCTTCCCCCTCTAAAATCTGAAAAAATATACCACTACAGCAAAGTAAAACTCCTGTAATACCTTCTCTAGAGTTATTTGTTTGCGAAATACTACCAATGCTCTCAATTTCCTTTTTGGTAAGCGATCGCGCAAACTTACTAATATAGGTTAGCCTTTTCATAAAATTGCGATATTTTAAATTACAAAAGAATTCAATCTCTGTGAAATTACTACCTTCCCACCCAATAATTAGTGGTGCGGCGCAGAGTGCTGCACCACTAATTATTAGGTTTTACTTTGTATTTGTAGACTGGGAAGGGAGTAGATAAAAAGTCAATCTTTAAGCCCCCACTTTACTTGTAACTTAAATAATGTCAGCAGTGTAATCAGCCATACGGCGTAACTGTTTTTGGATTAGTACATTATACAAATGTATCATATAGCACATTTTGTTTGCACGGTTTCTCTGTTGCTGTTCACAGGGTGCGATAGGATTAAAATTACTACTTTTAAGTTTATAAATAAGTATTTCCCATGAGTATTTCTGCTGAAGATATTAAAAAGTTAAAACAAGAAGTTGGCATCGCAGCGGCGCAACGGGTGAAGTCGGGCATGGTGGTTGGCTTAGGTACTGGCTCAACTACTGCCTTTGCGATCGAGGAGCTAGGAAGACGCATTGCAGCGGGTGAACTAACCGATATTGTCGGCATCCCCACTTCTTTCCAAGCTTCAGTCTTGGGTAAAAAATATGGCATTCCGATTCGGAGTCTTGATGACGTTGATCGCGTTGATGTAGCAATCGATGGTGCTGATGAGGTTGACCCCAATAAAACTTTGATTAAAGGTGGTGGCGCAGCGCATACCCGCGAGAAGGTAGTCGATTCACTTGCGGCTCTGTTTATCGTTGTTGTTGATGAGTCGAAATTGGTCGATAAGCTCGGCTCGACTTTTGCCGTGCCAATCGAAGTATTGCCGATGGCAGTTTCTCCTGTAACCAGAGCTGTAGAAAAGCTAGGTGGCAAACCTGACCTGCGGATGGGTGTGAAGAAAGATGGCCCCGTGATAACAGATCAAGGCAACATGGTTTTAGATGTCACCTTTGATGCGATCGCAGATGCTGCCGAACTTGAGAAAACCTTGAACAATATCCCTGGCGTTGTCGAGAATGGTCTATTTGTCGGTGTTACCGATCTAATTTTAGTTGGTGAATTTAAAGACGGAAAACCCCAAATTCGCGAAATCTCTTAACCCCTCCCTCACCCTCCCCTTGCAACTACGGTGTACACACAAGTCATAAAACCCAGTCAAGTCAACAATTAATCGCCCCCTAGCCCCCAATTCTGGGGGGACAAGAAAATAAATTTCTTTCAAAGTCCCCCAGAATTGGGGGATTTAGGGGGCTTAGATAAATCAAAACGTAGACAGTTAGACTTGTGTGTACACGGTAGCCCCTTGCAAAGGGGAGGGAACGAAATTTCTAGTTTTCCTCCTTTGCAAGGGGGAATTAAAGGGGGTTACAGTTTTTCGCCGCTAATAATAAACATGGGACTAACTGCCGCGAAGACTTGACGGTTTCCACGAGTTTCTAAACGGTTCACAGAAGACTGCACAACTTCCACGTTTCGCGCTTGTAGTTTGGCAAAACTTTCAGAAATTGCATATAAACCTTCCAGACTATTCGTAGTTGCGATCGCCCTGCCCTCATCTTGCAAACGCTCCCAACAATATTCCAGAATTTCTGATACAGATCGCCCACCCTCGATACAAATGCGATCAGGATCTGTTGACATACTTGTCAGGCATTCTGGTGCACTGCCAATTTTAATCTCAACATTATTTACGCCAAATTTTTGGCAATTTTTGGCAATCAATCCCGCTACATCTTCATCGCGTTCAATCGCGACAATTTTCCCTTTAGGACAGAGCAACCCAGTCTCAATGGGGATTGTCCCAGTACCTGCTCCAATATCCCACAGTATCGAGTCTGCTTTGAGACGCAACTGACCGATAATTAATAGCCTCGTCTCGCATTTGCTCATCGGTATTCCTGGTAAGCGATCGAATAATTCGTCAGGTATACCGGGGGTGACATAAGACCAAATAGGTTCTGACATGAGCTTAGAGCACGAAGATGGTTAAACATGATCAATATACAGCAAATCTAAAGAGTAAAGGGAGCGCTAAGCGCTCCCTTTACTCTTTTATCTCTACTAATTTGTTTCGACTAGATAAGCCCAATTGAATCGTGATGTGAGATTTTGGCAAGTTGAACTTTTTAGCTAAAAGTTCAACTAATTCCTTATTGGCCTTGCCATCAACGGGTGGAGATTTTAAATGCACCGTCAGACTTCCATCTAACTCTTCGATAATGGCTTGCTTTTTAGAATTAGGCTTGACCTTAACCGATTTCTTCATTCATTTTCCCAACGGATCACCCCACAGAGTAGGGTGTTGGTGCTAAAGATTACGAGATTCTGGATCTAGGATGGGTAGCTTCTCACCGCCCATCCTAGATCTAGATCACTACCCGTCGAGTAAATCTTCTTTTATCTAAACAGTTGCAGCAGTGCGCTTGCGTCTGCCAACGCTAGCTGTAGCAGCACCAGTCGCGACAGGTGCTTCAATGGCAGCGCCATTACCATTACCATTACCATTACTACTTTCTTGATCAACTTTAGGAATAACCTTATTGCTGCCTGATTTTAAGGTCACACCTAAGGCATTAGGCTTTGCGGCAGGAGCAGGAGCGGATTGAGTGGAATTGGGAGGTGTTTGCAACAGGAATACAATCATTGGCTTACTTTGAATCTGTTGACGCAAGACACGAGTGAGGTCGCGCTCAAGTTGACCACGTAAACCGATCCAATCAATTTCTAAAGAACCGACATTGCGAGCATAGTTACCCCAAGAATTAGCCAAAGAATTATCGATCGCCTTAGCAACTAAAGCAATAATTTGGGAATGTTCCATCGGTAGAACCACGCCACTTAGTTGAATGTCAGGATTTGTGGAGAGCTTACCGTCAAGACCGACAGATACAGCGATCGTGAAGATACCTTCGCCAGAAATCTGTTGGCGATCGCGTAATACATCGCCCTTCACCATGCCATCGCGAGAAGAATCAACTAGTTCGACACCAGAAGGAACTTTATCGACAATCCGCATATAATCTTGACAAACTTCAACAACATCACCATTTTCGGCAATCACGATATTTTCGCTAGGTATACCCATTGCTTCAGCCATCTTCGCGTGCTGCTTGAGCATTCTCAACTCACCGTGAGCAGGGAAGAAGAACTTCGGACGGACAAGCGCCAACATCATTTTGTGTTCTTCTTGAGAACCATGTCCCGAAACATGGATACCTTTGTCCTTACCATAGATTACATTTGCACCAAGTGCTATCAAGCGGTCAATGGTACGAACAACTGGAATCGTGTTACCTGGAATCGGATTTGCCGAGAAAATCACTGTATCGCCTTGACGTACTTCCAATTGTCTATGACTAGAATTTGACATTCTTGTTAAGGCAGACATCGACTCACCTTGAGAGCCTGTAGTCAAAATCAGAATTTGATCATCACGATAATGACGGAGATTTTGTAAAGGTTGGAATAGGTCATCGCGGCACTTAATGTAGCCAAGATTGCGGGCATGGGCAATGACGTTGAGCATCGATCGGCCAACTACACCAACCACACGACCTTGCTTATCGGCAATGTCCAAAATCATGTTGACACGATGGACTGAAGAAGCAAATGTGGTAATAATCACACGCCCCTTTGCCATCATGATGTATTTCTCAAGGTTAGGATATACAGCTCTTTCCGAAGGAGTAATCCCAGGAAGTTCGGCATTAGTGGAGTCACTAATCAAAGCCAATACGCCTTTCTCGCCATGTTCAGCTAGACGAGCGAGATCAAAAAATTCACCATCAACGGGAGTATGGTCAATCTTGAAATCTCCAGAGTGAATTACCATCCCCGCAGGTGTATTAATAGCGATCGAGAAACTATCCGCGATCGAGTGAGTGTTACGAATAAACTCCACAAAGAAGTTAGTACCGACACGAACAACATCACGAGGCATAACTCTGCGCAATTCAGTGCGATTTAGTACGCCAGCTTCACGGAGTTTATCTTCGAGTAGCGCCATCGCTAAACGTGGGCCATAAATAACAGGAATTTCAAACTGCTTTAAATGGAAAGAAATCGCACCGATATGATCTTCATGACCGTGGGTGACAATCATGCCCTTGATCTTATGCTTGTTTTCTCGCAAATAAGTCATGTCAGGCAAGACGACGTTTACACCTGGCATCATGTCGTCAGGAAAAGACAAACCACCATCAAGCAGCATGATTTCATCGTTGTATTCAAACACCCATGTGTTTTTGCCGATTTCATGGAGTCCACCGAGAGCGATTATTTTGAGAGAAGGAGTGTTGGTTGTAGGCATATTGTTTGGTAAGTAAAAGGTAAAAAGGTAAAAGGAAAAAACGAGAAAATTGAATCTTGAAAATAATTCAATTTAATTGGTGATGGAAAACTTTACGGTTATAAATACCTAGATAGAATGACTAGAAAGGTTTAGTCCCCCCACAAGTTCATCATTATCAGAAGTAATCAAGTTCTATGTCTCTAGACTGAAGTTATCAACCTTTGTTAAGCAATAATTCCAATTTCTTGTAATACAACTTTCAGCTTGGCTTCGAGTTCGGCATTACCTGCCACTAGAGGCGATCGCACCACGCCTGTATCTAACCCCAACAAGCGCAAAGCCACTTTGAGAGGAATAGGATTACTGGTTAAGAACAAAGCCTTAAACAAAGGAAAAAGCTGAATATGAATTTGCAAAGCTTCTTGCACTTTACCTGCGACAAAGGATTGCATCATTGCTTGCAGTTGCGTGCCAACCAGATGCGAGGCAACGCTGACAACTCCCTTTGCACCCACAGCCATTAATGGCAATGTTAGTGAGTCATCACCCGAATAGATCGAAAATTCGGCTGGTGTGAGGGCACGAATTTGGCTAGCTTGATCTAAATCACCTGTTGCTTCCTTAATCCCAATAATATTAGAGATTTCGGCTAACTTAGCAACAGTCTCAGGTTCTAGTTTGCAACCCGTGCGACTAGGAACATTATAGAGAAGAATCGGAAGCTCTGGCGCAGCTTCAGCAATCGCTCGAAAATGTTGATATAAACCCTCTTGCGGAGGCTTGTTGTAATACGGTGTTACTTGCAGTGTACCATCTAATCCGAGATGTGCGGCTTTTATGGTAGCTGAGATTGCTTCTGAAGTAGAATTAGATCCCGTGCCTGCCATGATTTTCGCTTTACCAGCGATCGTCTGTTGTAGCACCGAAAACAATTTATATTCTTCATCCCAACTAAGAGTTGGTGACTCACCCGTCGTACCGCACACGACAATCGTATCAGTTCCTGTCTCAACCAAATGAATGGCAAGCTGTTCTGCTTTCGCATAATCAACATTCCCTTCTATATCAAAGGGAGTAATCATTGCCGTTAGTAAACGCCCGAAATCGATTTCACTCATAGATTCTCATAAATAGAAGCTTGCTAAAAGTTTATTAAAAGTCGATAAACTTTTAGATAAGAGCTTTGGCAATTAGTAATTCGGCAATCTGAACAGCATTCAATGCAGCTCCTTTACGGATTTGATCGCCACATAGCCATAATTCCAAACCGTTAGGGTGAGAAATATCTTGACGAATTCGTCCTACTAAAACTTCATCTTTGCCACTAGCATCAATGGGCATCGGGAAATAATTTTTGCTAAAGTCTTCTACCAACCTTACGCCAGCTGCTGTAGCCAGAATCTCTCTAGCTTTGTCTGGATTAAAGGGATGAGCAAACTCTAGATTAATCGCTTCAGAATGCGCACGCAATACGGGAACCCGTACACAAGTTGCCGTGATCCGAATATCATAATCGCCAAAGATTTTGCGAGTCTCATTGACCATTTTCATCTCTTCCTCGCAATAGGAATTATCCGTCATTGGCGAGTTGTGGGGGAAAAGGTTAAAAGCGAGGGGATAGGGCAAAATCTCAGTTACAGCAGGTTCACCATTGAGAATTGCTTGTGACTGTACTTTTACTTCTTCCATGGCTCTTGCGCCTGCGCCACTTGCAGACTGATAAGTAGCGGCGACAATACGCTGGATCGGCTGAACCTGATGTAGTGGATATATTGCCACAGCCATCAAAATTGTCGTGCAGTTGGGGTTAGCGATAATACCCTTGTGATGCGCGGCAGCTTCAGGATTAACTTCTGGCACAATCAATGGCACATCGGGATGCATCCGAAAAGCACTGGAGTTATCAATGGATACTGCTCCTGCTTTGGTAGCGATCGGTAGCCATTTTTTAGAGATACTGCCACCTGCGGAAGCAAGAACAATATCAATATCATCAAAAGAAGATTCGATGACGGCTTCAATGATTAAGTCTTCCCCAGCAAATTTAATCGACTGACCTGCCGAACGCTCCGAAGCTAAAAGTTTCAACTTACCTAAAGGAAAATTTCTTTCTTCCAGCAATGCCAAAAGCTCTGTACCAACTGCGCCTGTTGCTCCCAAAATGGCAACATTATAATTCTTGCTCAATGAACCTCCAAAATAAAAACATCAAGTTAGGGTGGAAAACTTTAGCTAAGACTATGAGATTACTTAATGAAATGACTTATGTATAGTTTCATCATTCATAGATTGATTCCCTGTCTTGCTTGATCACATATTAACAAACTTTCAGAATATTGCTAATGTTTTTGGCTAAGGGCCTGTAAAAATTGCGTCTTCAACATCTTGGCGACTGAGTGAATAGGGAAATGCACGTTGAATTTCTTTTCCACCATAAGCATCTTGAATGTAACGCACACGAATATCTTCTATATCCATGACAATTTCTGCTTGCCATGACGATCGCGTAACGCGCCAGACATTAGGATTTGACTGATCTTGTGAACATCCTTGCTCATCTAACCATGCTTCAAGTGCAGGCAAAGGGTGATTGTAGAGTGGTGTAGCAGGAGAGGGAAGCGCCATAGTAGACGAGTTTATAGGAATGATTATTGATGGGAGATTTATAGAAAGTAAAGCCAAAAAGTTGATATGGGTGCGATCGCTTCGGGGAAAAGGCGATCGCCACGTAGCCATGCTACTAAAACAACTAACACTAAACAAGCAACTAGCGTAGCACCAATTAACAAGAGTGCAAATAGTTCACCACCAGATAATGGACGCTCACTGGGCAAACCGTCATCATCTTGGGTTTGGAGGTTTTTCGGTGTTTGATTTGCTGTGTACTGAAATCGCGAAAACTGAATACTGCGATCGTAGATAC
Organism: Pseudanabaena sp. BC1403; assembly: GCF_002914585.1. Classification (NCBI taxonomy): domain Bacteria; kingdom Bacillati; phylum Cyanobacteriota; class Cyanophyceae; order Pseudanabaenales; family Pseudanabaenaceae; genus Pseudanabaena; species Pseudanabaena sp. BC1403. Next base: position 1,423 of record NZ_PDDM01000029.1, on the reverse strand, counting down.
TACGGCGATCGGCATTACTTAGTGTGGCATAAGCTTCATTAATTTGTCGAAAATATTCAACTGCATCATCTTTAGGCAATTGAGTCGTGTCGGGGTGGTAGAGCTTGCTGAGATCTCTATAGGCTCGACGAATATCGATTTCATTAGCCCAAGGAGTGACACCGAGTACAGCGTAATAGGTTTTAGGCATATCACAATCAGTCGTATTTCAGATATAGCATATACAATCTACAGACAAAGCCTGTAGGCAAAATCCTCAAAAACACAAGAATTCGCAAATTTGCATAACGATTTTGTTGCTTCAACTGTTGATGGGAGTATATTTACTTCTGAGGTAGCACAATGTCTAGCTTTGTGTAAATTGCCCATATCCACTTTCTCAGTTGTGCTATTTTCATGCATTGGACTCGCATTATCAGTGCTTTATTAGTCGTCCCTCTTGTACTAGCGGCGATCGCCCTAGGTGGATGGGCGTTCACCGCCGCATTTGCTATGCTGGTGATTTTTGGTGAGATGGAATATTTTGCATTGGTACGAGCCAAGGAAATTGTCCCAGCCAGCAAGATCACTATTTTTGTTAGTTTAGCACTGCTCATCGTTTCGCAAGTGAGAGTCGATCTTGCGGATGCCGTGATCCCGATCGCAGGAACTTTTATTTGCTTTTATCTACTGTTTCAAACCAGAATTGCCACGATATCCGATATTTCCGCCTCGATTTTGGGGTTGTTTTATGGTGGCTATTTGCCTAGTTTTTGGGTAAGGATTAGAGGGCTAGGCGATAGCACCATCTTTGAAGTTAGCGATCGCCTCCACCAGTTTGATTTCTTTAATCAGTTACGTAATATTGAACAGCTTTCATGGTTACGAATTACCTTTCCAGTGTCTTCAGGCAGCGTTTATGTAGTGATGGCATTTTGTTGCATTTGGGCTTCAGATGTTGGCGCATATATATTTGGCAAGATATTTGGACGCACAAGACTTTCTGACATTAGTCCCAAGAAAACGGTGGAAGGTGCAATCGCAGGGTTGCTTTGCTGTTGTGTGACAGCAATTATCTGGGCTTTTAGTCTGGGATGGGCGGAATGGTGGTTGTTGGGTGCAATTTTAGGATTATTGATCGGTATTGCAGGGTTGCTAGGAGATCTGACTGAATCGATGATGAAACGTGATGCTGGAGTCAAAGATTCGGGGCAGATTATGCCAGGACATGGCGGAATTCTTGATCGCGCTGATAGTTATGTGTTTACTGCCCCATTGGTGTATTACTTCATTACTTTGATTTTGCCCATTGTGCATAAAGCTTCTTGAACATTTTTTATAGGCATTTTTACGCTCGAACCCACATTCCGCTCCCAAAAAGAAGCGCAAAATAATTAGAATAGGAAAAAAGCAAGGATAGAAACAGGAGGGAGATATCAGAAAC